>JAJXTQ010000147.1 GCA_021783685.1 Pseudomonadota bacterium
ACTTGCGGGCGTCCCCAGGCTGTTGACCTGCAGCGTGACACTGCCGGTGATCCCCAGCGCTTCCCAGAGGCGCGCGCACAGGACGATCTGCTCGGCGTCCACGTCGGGGCCCGGCATGCCGAAGGCCTCGACGCCGATCTGGTGGAACTGCCGATAGCGGCCCTTCTGCGGGCGCTCGTGACGGAACATGGGGCCGGCGTACCAGAGCCGATGGACGGCGCCTTCCTGCGCTACCCAGCCATTTTCGATCAGGGCCCTCACGCAGCCGGCCGTCCCTTCGGGCCGCAGGCTCAGGCTGTCGCCCCCGCGATCCACGAAGGTATACATCTCCTTCTCGACGATATCCGTCACCTCGCCGATCGATCGATGGAACAGCGCGGTGCGCTCCACCATCGGCAGGCGGATTTCCTGATAGCCACGCGCCAGCAGGAGACGGGCCATGGTCGCTTCCAGGTCCCGCCAGCGCGGCGTTTCGCTCGGCAGAATGTCGTTCATGCCGCGCACGGCGGTCAAGGCAGTCAATGTCGGCTCCTGAAACGGGTCACGCCCGCGGTCCTGGGGTGGCCCGCGTCCTATTCCCGCGGGCGGTCGAGCTTGATGCGGGCAACCGTCGAATTGCCCACCAGAGCGGACAGGGCGACGGGTTTGCCGTCGATTTCCACGGCAACTCCCGGGGCGTAGCCGAGATACAGGGAGAAGGGTGGCGTACCCGTCACTTCCTGTTCGCTGCCTGCCTTCGCGAGGCGATAGATCAGTTGCCGGCCACGCTCGTCGCGCACCTCGGTCCAACAGTCCTCGGCATAGCGGATCTTGAGTTGTGCCGTTGCCGCGTCAGCGGTCGGCGCTTGCGTACCGGCGGTCTGCGCCGCCACAGGCGTCTCGGGCGGCGGTGGCGCGGGTTGCTGCAGCGCGGGGGGCGACGCGGCTGGAAGATCGCCCGGCTCATCGCCCTCGGTCGCGGGCGCCGCACGTGGGACGGCTTCCCCGTCCATCGCAGCACTCTTGGGGTCGACCGCCGCCGTCTGCTCCGCAGAAGCGGGCGGTTCGGTCCCGAACGCAAGCGCTTCCGGTCCACCTGACGCCAGATCGGGATCGTGTTCCCCGACGTCTGCGGAAACGGGGTCCGTTGCCGATGGATCGCCCGTTCGACTCCACCACCAGGCAAACGCGGACAGCACCAACGCCAGCAAGATCAGGGAGGCCAACTGGCGTCCCCGCTTGACATCGTTCAGATCGCCGATCGGCCGGCGCATCGGCGGCGGTGGCTGCAAGGTCGTCGCGCTCGCCGCACGCGCCTCGAAATCCTTCAGCACGCCCGATGGATCGATGCCCACGAACGCGGCGTAGCTCCGCAGATAGCCCTTGGCAAAGAGTATCGGCGGGAGCGCACCGAGGTCTTCCGACTCGATCGCCTCGATCATTCGCGGCGAGAGTCGCAGGCCATCGGCAAGTTCGAGCACGCCCATGCCACGGGCCTCTCGGGCCTTGCGCAACCGGGCACCGAACCCTTCTGGCCTGGCGCCCGCAGACGTGGCGTCGTCAGGGGACGGCGGGGTCATGACCGAACTCCTTCTGGATGCGCGCAGCGAGCCGCTCAGCCGCAGCCGTATCGCCCAGCGCGCGCTCGACCCGGTAGGACAGCGTCATCGACTCGCGACCGGGCGGCGCCAACTGGTGATAGCGTTCCAGATAGGCTTTCGCCGCTGCCGGCTGTTGCTGTTCGAAGGCGAGCCCGGCCTGCTCGAACCAGGCCTGCGCAAAACGCGGGTCGGCGCGATTGGCCTGATCGAGATAGCGCTTGGCCTTGCTGCGGTCGGGAAGTTTGCGGACACAAACCGCCGCGTTCGTATAGGCGTAGGCCGGCGTCGGGTAGGCCGGGTCGGCGATCGCGGCCTGAAACTCCGATTCGGCCGCCTGGACGCGCCCCTGCGAACAGAGAAAGGCACCGTAATTGTTGTGCGCGCTGCCCGGGGTCTTGGCCAGACCGATGGCCTTGCGGTAGTTCAGGTCGGCCTTCTCGTACTGCGCCAGACGCGCATAGGTTTCCGCCATGCCGAGGTAGGCATCGGACGAGTCACGATCCAGCGCCAGCGCGCGCTGGAACTTCTCCAGGGCGATCGTGTACTGGCCGTTCTCCAGATAGCCATACCCGAGTTGCAGGCTGTAGCGGAGCGCATCGGCGTCGTTGCCCTTGGTCGGCGTTCTGGTTGTGCAACCCGCCGCCAGCAGGCTCGCCAGCATCAAGGCCATCCAGCGTTTCCAGGGCTTCATCGAAGCTCCGCGACGAGGGGCTCGAGTCGGCGCAGTCGATTCATCACCTGCCCCGCCAACTGGCCGCAGGCGGCATCGATGTCGTCCCCGCGCGTGCGCCGGACGGTGACGATGTAGCCGCGATTGAGCAGGTGTTCCTGGAACCGGGCGACGGCGCTCGCGGAGGAACGTCGATACGAGGTTCCCGGAAACGGATTGAAGGGGATGAGGTTGATCTTGGCCGGCACGTCGGTGAGCAGAGCGGCGAGCCGGGCGGCCTGCGCCGGGCTGTCGTTGACGCCGTCGAGCATGACGTACTCGAAGGTGATGTGGCTGCGCGCGCTCTTTCCGGCCATGTAGCGGCGGCAGGCCGCCATCAGTTCGGCGATCGGATACTTGCGATTGATCGGCACGAGCTCGTCGCGCAGCGTGTCGTCCGGGGCGTGCAGCGAAACGGCGAGCGCCACGTCGCACTGCGCTTTCAGTCGGTCGATCGCCGGCACGATGCCCGAGGTGCTGACCGTGACGCGACGCTTCGACAAGCCGTAGCCCATGTCGTCGAGCATGATGTTGAGCGCGGGCACGACCGCCGGAAGGTTGAGCAGGGGTTCGCCCATGCCCATCAGGACGACGTTGCTGATGATGCGCTCGCCGTCGGCGCTGTGACCCAGGGCGCGGTTGGCGACCCAGACCTGGGCGATGATCTCGGCCGCGGTGAGGTTGCGGTTGAATCCCTGGTGCCCGGTGGCGCAGAAGGTGCAGGCCATGGCGCAGCCGACCTGCGAGGAGACGCAGAGTGTGCCGCGGTTGTGTTCCGGGATGAACACCGTCTCGATGGCGTTGCCGCCATCCACACGCAAGAGCCACTTGCGCGTCCCGTCGGCCGAGCACTGGTCCACCAGCACCTCGGGCGGGTGGATTTCCGCAACTTCGGCGAGGCGGCCGCGCAAGGGCTTCGCCAGATTGGTCATGTGCCCGAAATCGGCCACGCCACGCTGGTGGATCCACTGCATGAGCTGCTGGGCGCGAAATGGCTTTTCGCCCAGCCCATGAAAAAAGGACGTCAGGCCGTCGCGATCCAGACCGAACAAGGCGGTGCCAACCGACATCACGACCTCCTGCGCCCCGCTACCGCCACGCGCTCAGACGCGCGGGCACAGTTCCAGATCGCGGAAGAAATAATGGATTTCGGCCGCAGCCGTCTCGGCAGCGTCCGATCCATGGACGGCGTTGGCATCGATGCTGTCGGCGAAATCGGCGCGGATCGTGCCCGGCTCGGCCTTTTTGGGGTCGGTGGCGCCCATCAGCGCACGGTTCCGCGCGACGGCATCTTCCCCTTCCAGCACCTGCACCATGACCGGGCCGGAAATCATGAAGGCCACCAGATCCTTGAAGAAGGGTCGCTCACGGTGCACGGCGTAGAAGCCTTCGGCATCCTTCTGGCTCAACTGCATCATGCGCGCGGCCACGACGCTCAACCCGGCCTGTTCGAAACGGCCGTAGATCTGCCCGATCACATTCTTGGCGACGGCATCTGGCTTGATGATGGACAAGGTACGTTCGACAGTCATCCAATAGGCTCCGGCAGTGGCAACATCAAAAATCGAGGCGCGCCGCGGCCGCAACAAAGCGTGGCCGCGGCGCGTCCCGTGGCGCCCTAGTGTAGCCTCCCAGCCCCAAGCGGCCAAGGGCTCAGAAGGTGACGCTCTCGCCGCAGCCGCAGCTTTCCTTCACGTTCGGATTGTGGAACCTGAACGCGGCGCCCAATCCCTCGCGGGCGTAGTCGAGCGACAGGCCGTCCAGCATCGGCAGCACATCCCGCTTCACCACCACCTGCACGCCGAACTGTTCGAAGACCGCATCGTCGCTGTCGATACGATCGGCATAGTCCACGACATAGGACCAGCCGGAGCAACCGGTCCGCTTGAGCCCGAGACGCAGGCCGATCCCTGAGCCGCGGCGCTGCAATTGCTGGCGCGCCTGGGTGGCGGCCGCTTCCGTCAACTCTATCGCCAACTCGATGTCCTCATTTCGTGATCATCCTGTGTTCCTGGGATCCGCGGAAGGTCGACGAGTTCCCGCGCTCAATGGATGGCCGACGCGATCATCACGAGCCCGCCCAACCCCATGCCGATCCCGAGGACTGCCATCCACCGGGCTTGCGCCACCATCTGCCGTTCGGTCAGGACCGACAACAGGTAACTCGACCCATCCTCCGGCCTGGCGATCGCGTCCACGGCCGGCTGGTCGGCCCGTTGCGCACGCAGGGCGTCCACTTCTGCAAGCGCCGCAGTCCGCGCGAGCTCCCATTCGTGCAGGTCGATCTGCCCGTCCCCGTCGCGATCGAAGCGCGCGCGCAATGCCGCGGGGTCCGCTTTCCATTGTGCCAGCAGATGGGACAGTGCGGCGCGCGGATCGTCATCGTCGCTTGCGCGTCGGGTGCGAAACTCCCCCAACACGTAGACCGCCTGCCCGGTGGGCAGCAGCTTTTCCGTGTACCGATAGGGCGCTTGCCCCAGCCAGGCCCAACGCTGGCCCGCAGGGCCCGAACGCGGCCAGGGCGTTGCTCCGTACCAGATCCGCACCTGCGCGGTGACCTCGGCTCCCTCCGGCTGCACCATGCAGGCACCCGTGCCGTCATCGAGCAGGAACGCGGCATCGCTGCGCCGCTGCGCGACGGCAGACCAACGTCGCCGGCCCGAGGCGTTTTCGTCGCGCCGCGCGACGGTGCAGTCCCACCACACGGCCGCTTGCCCGCTCATCGGAGACGCCAGATGCTCCCCCGGAAGCGGACGCACCTGCCCCACCAGCTCCACGATGCCTTGCGCCGCCGAACGAATGCGCGCCGTCGGCGTGTCGCGCAGGCGGCGGATGCGTTGCAGGCTGGAAAACCAGAGCGCAAATCCGCCGAGGACCAGAACAGCCGCAACGGCCCAGAAGCGCGGATCGTTCGCCACGACCGTTCAGGCGTCGAACAGCGGTCGCAAGGCGACGTCCTCGAGATGCTCGGACTCGAATTCGAGCAAGTCGGCGGACTCAAACTTGAAAAAACGCGCCAGAATCACATCCGGGAAGGTTTCGATGCGGACGTTGTTGCGATTCACGCACTCGTTGTAGAACTCCCGCCGGTCGGCGATGGTATTCTCCAGACCGCTGATGCGATCCTGCAGATGCTTGAACGAGGCATCGGCGCGCAACTCCGGATACTGCTCGGCCACGGCGAACAATTGCCCCAGACCGGCACGCAGCCGGGACTCGGCGCCGCCCAGGGCGGCCACGTCGCGCTGCTCGCGTGCTTGACCCACCGCCGCACGCGCCGCGATCACACGCTCCAGGGT
>JAJXTQ010000148.1 GCA_021783685.1 Pseudomonadota bacterium
TGAGCTGCGGCAGATCCTTGCCCTGACGGTAGTTCAGGTTGAGGATCGAGACCTGCTGGGCCTTGGCCGGATCGTCGTCGGCGAGATCGATATTGACGCCCGAGTTCGGCACCTGGCCGGTGGCCAGAACCACCAGGTCGGCGTCGAGCGAGACTTCCTCGTCCAGGATCAGGTCGCGGAAATTCACCTTGCAGGCGTCGCCGGCTGCCGTGACGCCGGAGGCTTTACCCTTGGTGAAGATCACGCCCTTTTCCTGGGCGCTGCGGTAGAAATCCTCGCCCATGCCGGGCACGCGCAGGTCGGTGTACATCACCACGGTATCGACCGCGGGATTGGCGTCCTTGAAGTACATCGCCTGCTTGATGCTGGTGGCGCAGCAGTGGCCGGAGCAGTAGGGCAGATGCGTGCCGCTCTCGTCGCGCTGACCGGCGCACTGGAGGAAGACCACGGATTTCACTTCCCGGCCGTCGGCGCGCTTGATCGGCTGGCCGCCGGCGGCCCTGGCCAAGGTTTCCAGTCCGGCCTGATCGACGACGTTGGCCAGGCCGCCGCCCAGTTCGGGCAGGCGGGCGATGTCGTAGTTGGAGGAGCCGGTCGCCTGGATGATGGCGCCGGCCGTCAGGGTCGTCGTGGCGCCGCTCTCCTGCGCCAGCTCGACGCTGAAGCGGCCGGGTGCGCCGCTGGTCGAGGCGATCACGGAATTGAGATGGACCTTGATGTTCGGATGAGCGCCCACCTTTGCCGCGAGTTCGGCAACGCCGGTCTCCTGCGGTTCGCGGTGGGGTTGCCTGAAGGGCACGCGCTTCCACAGCTTGGCCGCCCAGCCGCCGAGCTCCCCGCTCTTCTCGACCAGGACGACCTGGTAGCCGGTCTCTGCCGCCTCCAGCGCCGCCGTCATGCCGGCCATGCCTGCGCCGACCACCAGTATCGTCTTGTTGTCGGCCTTGTTCGGATTGCCCGCCGGCAGCTGCATCTTCTTCAGCTCGGCGCAGCCCATGCGCAGATAATCCTCGGCCATTTCCTGGCGCACCTCGTCGTGCTCCGCGCCTTCGGCGACGATCCAGATCACGCCCTCGCGCAGATTGGCGCGGCTCATCGCCACCGTCGGGAAATCGAAGGCTTCGGTCTTGGCGCGGCGCGAGCAGGCGGCGATCACTATGTGGCTGACGCCTTCGTTCTCGATGTCGCCCTTGATCTGCGCCACGCCCTCGGGCGAGCAGAGGAAATCGTGGCGCCTGACCAATGCCATCTTGCCCTCTTTCTGCGCGA
The DNA here is from genome assembly GCA_021783685.1 of Pseudomonadota bacterium. Next base: position 1,270 of record JAJXTQ010000148.1, read on the forward strand.
CCTTTTCCATTTGCGCCACATCGAGCTTGTCGCCGATGCCGCAGCCGGCACAGATGTACGCGGCAGTCTTCATCTCAGCCATTTGCTGCCTCCGCCGGACCGCGCCCCGTGGGAAGTCCCCTTGTGGGACCCCAAGGAGGCAGCGAGTCAATATTTTGAAGCCGCGCTAGCGGCTGAACCATAGCCACCCCTTTCCGCGGGAAAGAGGTGGGGAGATAGGTTGTCATTGAGTTACCTCCACAGCCGCTGTCTTATGCACCACCTGAATCGCCCTCAGCGCTGCCGCGGTCGCGCTTTGTACCGAGCGATTGACGTCCGTCGGGCTCGCCGCGGCGCCGGCGCCGAACTGGCCGCCATCTTTCGAGCCCTCGATGAAGCCCGAGGAATCGACGACGATGTCGTCGGGCAGCTTGATGCCCTTGGCTTCCGGCTCCATGCCGATCGCCAGCACGACGAGATCGTGCTCGGTCGCGTAGCGGTGATAGCCCTCGGTGTCCACGCCGTGCAGGATCAGGCTGCCGTTCTCGTTCTGGGCGATTCTCGCCACCTTGGACTTGACGAAGCCGACGGTCGGATCCTGCTGCACCTTGCGGTAGAAATCCTCGAAGCGGTCGATGGCGCGGATGTCGATGTAGTAGATCGTCGATTTGCAATCTTCGCCGTAGGCTTCGCGCAAGTACTGGGTCTGTTTCAGGGACGCCATGCAGCAGATGCGCGAGCAGTGACGCAGGTGGTTCTCGTCGCGCGAGCCGGCGCACTGGATGAAGGCGATGTTCTTCGCGGGCGCGCCGTCGGAGGGGCGCACGAGCTTGCCGCCGGTGGGGCCATGGGGATCGGCCAGACGCTCGAACTCGACGCTGGTGATCACGTTGGCAAAGCGGTCGTAGCCGTAAGGCTGGATCTTGGCTGCGTCGTAGGGCCTCCAACCGGTGGCCCAGACCACCGAACCGACCTTGAGTTCGATCGTCTCTTCCTTCATGGCGAGATCGATCGCGCCGTACTTGCAGGCGGCCTTCGCGCGCTCCGCGTCGGGCGTGCCGATGATGGCCGGATCCAGCACGTAGCGCTGGGGATATGCCATGGCGTGCGGCAGGTAGGCGAGCTTGATCTGGGACAGACCGTAATCGTAGGGGTTCGGCATCTGCCCCTCGACGGCCCGGGCGCATTCGCCGCAGGCGGTGCAGCTTTCATTGACGTAACGCGGCGAGAGCTTCAGCTTGACCGTGTAATCGCCGTTGCGGCCCGATACCTCGGTGACCTCGGCCTGGGTCAGCACCCGCAGCCTGCGATTGCCCTTCAGCCGGCGCAGGTTGATTTCCAGGCCGCAGGTCGGATGGCACATCTTCGGGAAGTAACGGTAGAGCAGGGCGGTGCGGCCGCCCAGGGTCGGATTCTTCTCCACCAGGATCACCTGCTTGCCGCATTCGGCGGCTTCCAGGGCAGCGGTCATGCCGCCGATGCCGCCGCCTACGACCAGAATGGTCTGGTTGGTTGCGATTGAAGCCTTCACGGCTAGCCTCCAAGGGAAATCGTGCCTGTCGAAGAAGCAATTCTAGCGAGGCAGACCGGCCATTCTCGCGCAAATTTTCCTATGAGCAAATAGATATGGTGAATCATTGTTCGCTGGATCCGGGGAGCGGCATCATATCAAGGCGATGGGGCAAGGTTCCGACTGGGGTCGGGGCGGCGCCGCGCTCTTGACGCGGCGCCGGGCAGCTTTTCATAATTCGGCCTAGCGTCCGTCACGAGCGGGACGCAGGAGATCAGACATGGGTTTCAGGCCGTTATCGGGTCTGTTGCGTGTGCTGCTCGCGGATGACAGCCTGTTGCGCAATCGCAACTTCTTGCGGATGTGGATCGCGGCGACCGTGGCGGTGCTGGGCGGCAGCGTTTCGCAACTGGCGCTGCCGCTGACGGCGTTGCAGCTCCTGCACGCCAGTGCCGGGGAGATGGGCCTGCTGTTCGCCAGCGGCGCGCTGCCCTTCGTCCTGTTCTCTCTGCCAGCGGGAGTATGGCTGGACCGGCGCGAGAAGCGCGGCGTCATCGTCGCCTTCAACCTGCTTGGCTGTGCAGCGTTGGCCGTCGTCCCGCTGGCGGCCCAGTTCAACTTCCTCTCGATGCCGCTGCTCTATCTGGTCGATTTCATCGTCGGCACCGGCTTTTGCGTCGGCGGTTCGGCGGCACAAATCTTCGTCACCCAACTGGTCGGCCGCGAGCGCCTGCTGGAGGCCAACAGCAAGCGGGCTTCGGCTTCGAGTATCGCCGGACTGATCGGCCCGATCGTGGCGGGGGTCCTGGTCGGCGAGCTGGGCGCACCGCGCGCGGTGGCCGTCGATGCGCTGGCCTTCCTGGGTTCGGCGGCGCTGGTCGGATCGATACATTTTCGCGAGATGACCCCGGCGGCGACGGAGGCCGCGTTCCTGGCCGATGTCGTCGAGGGCCTGTTGTTCGTCTGGCGGCATCCGCTGCTGCGCGCCTTCGCGTTGATGGCGGCGATGTGCCTGCTGATGTTCGACGGTTTCATGGCTTTGTACGTGATGCACGCCACCCGCGACCTGCGTCTGTCGCCGCACCAGTTGGCGCTGGTCAATACGCTGGCTGCGCTCGGCGCCCTGGCCGGTGCTACCTCGGTGCACGGTCTCAATCGACGCCTGGGCAAGCTCGCGGTCATCGTGCTCGGGCTGGTCTTGACGGCGCTGGGTTTCATTGCCTACGCTCTGGTGCCGCCGGATGGCTGGGCGGTCGCCCTGGCCGGCGCCGCCCTGTTCCTGGTGGATGCGGGAATGACCGCGTACACCGTGAATTACCTGGCGCTGCGCCAGTTGGCGACCCCGGACGCGATGCTGGGGCGGATGACCACCACGATGCGCTTCCTGTCGGTGTCGGCGGCACCGGTCGGTAGCGTGCTTGCCGGCTATTGCGCCGACCGCTTCGGATTGCCGCCGGTGCTCGTCGGCCTGGGCTGCGGTGGACTGACCGCGGCACTGCTGTCGCGCTGGCTGATTGCGCGGGCGGTGCAGCCGGGGCGATCCGGCGTGCTTACGCCAGCGTTCGAATCTCGAAGCGCATGAGTTCGAGATCGCCCAGCACCCAGGTCGCCGCCGGCGCGCCCAGCCCGGCGACGGTGCCGGGATTGACCAGCCAGGTGCTGCCGTCCTTGATGTTGGCTTGCGCCCGCACCAGCGGGCGGTGGCTGTGGCCGCAGCAGACCAGATCGTAGTCGCCGGTGCAGGCCATGCCGTGGCCGATGTGGGGGTAGTGGGTGATGAAGATGCGCCGGCCGGCCAGTTCGATGGCGGCATCCATGCCGTGGTAGCGGAGCAGCCCGTCCGAGTTGCAGGCCAGATGGGCGATGGCCACTGGATCGCCGAGGTTGTTGCCGTGCACGACGTGCAGCGGCAGATCGAGCGCCAGCGTGGCGCGCAGCGTGTTGCCGCCGATGATGTCGCCGCAGTGGATTACCCGCTCCGCGCCTTCCGACTTGGCCGCGGTCACGGCGGCGGCCAGCAGTTGGGCGCGGTCGTGGCTGTCGGAGACGATGCAGATCTTCATCGGCCGTCGCGCACGAATGAGCTGCCGATGGCGATGCCGAAGACGCTGTCCAGCGAGAGCTTGCGGATCAGCCGGTCGACTTCCGCCTGGCCGTGCTCCTTCGCCACTTCGGCGAGAATCAGCCGGGCGGCGTTGCGGTTGTAGCCGCTGCCGAAGGATGCCTGGGTGGCGAGCAGTTGCTCCGCCTTCTCCAGGGTCATATCAGCGTCGGGCCGTAATAGTCCTGGTCTTCGGCCGCCGCCCTGCCATGGACTCCGGCACGCGCGCGTTCGTGATCGGCCTGAACCTGCAGCAGCGTGACCACGCACTCGGTGAGGTCGTCATAGAGGTCTCGGCCGGTGCCGAACTGTTCCCGTTCGGAATAGAAGAACTGGCAGCGGAAGCGGGACTCGCCGACCTTGCAGACGACGAACTCGGCGCTGCGCTGGGACCAGTACAGCGTCGGGCAGACCGTCGTCTGTTCCGAGGCCGGATCGAGTTGCAGCTCCGCTTCGGCGAGTTCCCAGGGCACCAAGCGCTGATAGCGTTCGAACAGGATCTGGCCGACCTGCTGCTGTTCGTGTTCGGTGAAGTCGGGAATGGGGCTCATGACGTGGTTCTTTCGTGGCGGCGTGCGGGGCGCACTGTACAGGGGTTCTTCAAGTTTAAACAATCACCAATGCTTATCCGAAAATAAAATAATCCGTGCAGGTGCGGCGCGGCTTTGTGAGAGTAT
>JAJXTQ010000149.1 GCA_021783685.1 Pseudomonadota bacterium
TTGGGAGTCAGACGGCGGCGGCGAGTTCACCCTGGAGATGGTGGACAAGCCCTCCCGCGGCACCGAGATCGTGCTGCACCTGCGCGAGGGTCAGGAGGATCTGGCCGACGGCTGGAAGCTGCGTTCCATCATTCGCAAGTATTCCGACCACATCGTCCAGCCCATCCTGATGAAGAAGCAGGAGTGGGACAAGGACAAGAACGAGCAGGTGGAAACCGGCGAGGACGAGACCGTCAATCAGGCCAGTGCGCTCTGGGCCAGACCCAAGTCCGAGATCACCGACGAGCAGTACCAGGAGTTCTACAAGCACGTCGGCCACGACTTCGAGCCGCCGCTGGCCTGGGTGCACGCCCGGGTCGAGGGCCGCCAGGAATACACCCAGTTGCTCTACCTGCCGGCGCGCGCGCCCTTCGACCTGTGGGACCGCGGCGGCGCCCGCCACGGCGTCAAGCTCTACGTGCGCCGGGTGTTCATCATGGACGACGCCGAGCAGTTGATGCCGGCTTACCTGCGCTTCGTGCGCGGCGTGGTGGACTCCAACGACCTGCCGCTCAACGTCTCGCGTGAGATCCTGCAGGAGAGCCGCGACATCGAGGCGATCCGCGCCGGCTGCACGAAGAAGGTGCTGTCGCTGCTGGAGGATCTGGCCGAGAACCAGAAGGAAAAATACGCCGGTTTCTGGAAGGAGTTCGGCCGCGTGCTCAAGGAGGGCGTGGGCGAAGACCACGCCAACAGGGAGAAGATCGCCGGCCTGTTGCGCCTGGCCTCGACCCACGCCGACACGCCCGAGGAGACGGTGTCCCTGGCCGACTACATTTCCCGGATGAAGGAGGGCCAGGACAAGATCTACTACGTCACCGCCGAGAGCTTCAACGCGGCGAAGAACAGCCCGCACCTGGAGATCTTCCGCAAGAAGGGCATCGAGGTGCTGCTGCTCTCCGACCGGGTCGACGAATGGGTGATCGGCAATCTAGCCGAATTCTCCGGCAAGCCCCTGCAGTCGGTGGCCAAGGGCGGGCTCGACCTGGGCGCGCTCGAAGACCAGGCGGAGAAGGAGGAGCAGCAGAAGGAGTCGGACGAATTCAAGTCGCTCACCGACAAGATCCAGGCCAGCCTGAATGATCGCGTCAAGGAGGTGAGGATCACCCACCGCCTGACCGAGAGTCCGGCCTGCCTGGTCGCCGACGAACACGACGTCGGCGGCAACCTGGCGCGCATCCTCAAGGCCGCCGGCCAGAAGGCGCCGGAATCCAAACCCATCCTCGAAATCAATCCCCGGCATCCGGTGGTGTTGCGTCTCAAGACCGAGGATAAGCGCTTCGACGACTGGGCGGCGGTGCTCTTCGACCAGGCGCTGCTCGCCGAGGGCGGCGGCCTCGACGATCCGGCCGGCTTCGTGCGCCGGATCAACCAACTGATGCTGGAGATGGGTGGCGCCGCCTGAGACGGGCGGGCTGGCCAGTCTGGCCGGCCTGCCGCCGATCGTCGGTGCCAACGCCCGGACCCTGATCCTGGGCAGCTTCCCGTCGCCGGCTTCGCTCGCGGCGGGACAGTATTACGGCCATCCGCGGAACCAGTTCTGGACCATCCTGGGCGCGGTGATCGGCGTGCCGCTGGCGGACATCGACTATGCGGGCAGGCAGCGCGCGCTGGTCGATGCCGGCATCGCGGTGTGGGACGTCTATCGGAACTGCCGCCGCGAGGGCAGCCTGGATGCCGCGATCCGCGACGCCTCGGCCAACGATTTCAATTTGATGAAGACGTTGGCGCCGCGGCTGACCCTGGTCTGCTTCAACGGCCAGACCGCCGGCCGCTTCGCGCCCCGTCTAGCCGCCTTGGGCTACCGCACGAAGATTCTGCCCTCGACCAGTCCCGCCTACACCCTGGCGATCGACAGCAAGCTCGCGGCCTGGCGCGCGGCGCTGGAGAGTTAGACTCACTTCGGTCAGCCGTTCGCGCCGAAATTCTCAGGCATCTGCACCGCCACCACCTCGCCGCGCGCGGTGGCGACGCCGCCTGCGAGCACCGTGCATTCCACGACCACCTTGCGCCCCTTGATCTCCTTGACGCGGCCGCGGATTTCGAGCGGGCCCGCGAGCGGCGTCGGTTTCAGATAGTCCACCCGCAGAGAACCGGTGACGAAGCGAAACGGCGGCAGGGTGTCCATCTCGCGTCCCTCGGCGCGGTACATCGCGGCCGCGGCGGTGCCGGTGCTGTGGCAGTCGATCAGCGAGGCGATCAGGCCGCCATAGGTGAAGCCGGGAACGGCGGTGTGATACGGCTCCGGGGTGAACCAGGTCAGGCTCTCCTCGCCGTCCCAATGGGTCTTGATCTGGTGGCCGTGGGGGTTCAGCCGGCCGCAGCCGTAGCAGTGCGCCACGCTCTCGGGGTAATAGTCCTGAAATGCTTTCACGGATGCTCCTGGGCGAAATTCGTCATTCTACGTGGTGGCGCCTCGGCTCATGAGCCGCTTTGGCCGCCGAGTTGATCGATCAGCACCCGGCCCGTTCCGTCCTTCAGCGCGACCTTGCGCAATGCCAGCACCAGGGCCTTGTTCTGCGCGTCGGCGCCCGAGACATGGCCGACGATGTCCATGGAGAAGTGCACGTAATTGGCGATCGCCGCATCGAGCGTGGCCATCGTCTTGGGGTCGGCGCAATGCAGCTCCCGGAACGGCTCCGGATGGAGATAAACGTAGCGGTAGGGCGAGTTGTCGAAATAATAGGCGACGCCCTGGATGAACAGCCGGTTGTCGATCGGATACGCCCGCTTCCCCTTGTCGTAAGCGTCCAGCGCAATATCATTGACCTTGATCAGCACGTCGGGATGGTCCTTGGCGGCCCGTATCAGGCGATCGATCGCCTGCTTTTGCGCGGCGCTGGGCACGACCGCTTTCGGCGGGTCGATATGCTCGGTATTTTCCGTGAGTATCGCGCTGTAATCGACGGCTCGTCCCGAGTAGGCGTAGTAATACACCTTCAGCAACACATCGGAATCGAGCAAGGCCATCCCGTCTTCGAGCTTGAGCGTGGCCTTGAGCGGGTTTCGATCCGCCGGCCCGATCGAAGGCTTGCTTCCCGGCGTGTCGGCCAAGCCCGGAATGCTCTGGTTCGTGCCGGTGGCTGCGGCCCTGGCCTGCAGCGTGGCCAGCGCAGCCACGGCAAGGCCGACCACGGCGATCGCTGCAGCGAATCGCATGGTGTGGGATTTAGCGCTGCGCCAAGATGTTGGTCTGTCCATGTTGAAGGTTCCGAGTTCAGTGGAGGTTCAAGCGTTCGCCGACGAGGACTCGTCGTCGCCGGGTTCCCAACCCGTGATCATGGCCTTGAGATAGGCCAGCGGCGTGTGCCCGGTGGTCGATAGATAGACATGGGCGATGAAGAACAGCAGCATCATGTAAGCGGCGGCGGTATGCAGCCAGGCCACCGCTGTGAGGCTGAGTCCGAGCGGCGAGAGTCGGATCAAGCCATAGCTGAACAGCAGCAGCAAGGAGCCGCTCGCCCAGATGAGCGGGTTGATCATCAGCTTCAGCCACAGATAGGCCAGGCGCTGCAAGGGGTTGTGCTTGTGCTGCGGAGTCTGATGAAAGGGGTGGGGCTCGCCGATGAACATGCCGTAGGCGTAGTGCCGGGCGACCCGGGTGATGTTCTTGAAGGTCGGAATATATTGTCGCCATTCCCCGGTCGTGAAGTGCCAGAAGATTGCGAAGGTCCACAGCGTGACCAGGAGCCAGGCGGCGTAGCCATGGATCAGGAGCGCCGTCTCGAAATCGAATCCGCCGAGGTAGCCGTGGATTTCGAAGCCGGTGATCAGCATGGTGATGACGAGCAATGCCTGGCTCCAGTGCCAGAATCGCTCGAAGCGCTTGAACAGATAGACGCGGTGCAGGGACATGATGCTTCCTCTCTTCGCTCAGGGACGACGGCGCAGCCACAGGCCGATCCGGATCAATGCATGGACGATCACCCCGGCCAGCGCCAGGCCCGCGGCGATCAGGCCGATGCGCTCGATCCAGGCCTGATGGTCGCGGGCGCGCCCGGGCATATAGACGCCATCGACATGCTGCAGGCGGCCCTTCTCGGCGTGGCATTGCGCGCAAGCCAGGGCCTCTTCCTTGGGTGCCACCATGTGGGTGATCGGCCAGAACATTTCGGTTCTGACGAAGCCGTAGTGTCCGGAGTAGGGCAGGTTCGCGGCTCTCATGCCCGCGGCGATCGCCTTGTTCCAGTCATAACTCATGGTGTATGAATCTTGGTCGAAGCCGAATGAATGGAACACCGCGAGGACACCCGTTTGGGTGTCGTAGGGCTGGTTGTTCCGGGCAATCTTGAAGGGCCAGATCTTCGACTTGCCATCGGCCGGGCTGCCGAATATTTCATTGACCTTGACCACGCCCTGCCGATCGGGCCGGATCTTGTCGCCGATATGCATCCAGCGCTCGGTGCCGTTGAACCAGCGATAGTCGGGCACCACGTTCTCGGCCCATTTGAAACTGCCTTTGACGCCCCAGTAGGTGTTCCAGCCGTGCTGGTCCAAGATGACCAGAGGCGAGCCGTTGGGCGCCAGCTTTCCGGCCGTGGCGTAGTTCCAGTCCATCTTGGTGGGCAGTCCGCCGCGGGCGAATTCCGGGATGTGGCAGGTCTCGCAGGCGATGTCCCGGGTGTGCATGTTCAGGGTGGCTGCGACCGTCGCCGCTGCAATGCCGTCGCCCTTGTGCGCTTCTTGCCCGTGACAGGACTGGCAGGTGGCGGCGTTGCCGTTGTGCTGTCCGCCGCGCATGTAGGCGTCGCTCTCGGGGTCGGCAGCGATGGCGTAGTGCTCGCCGCTGATGCGGTGATCGCTGCTCTGATGGCATTTCTGGCAGGAGAAGTTCAGGCCCTTCGCGTCCATGTGCACGTCGAGCGCACGCGGCGGGTCATTGAGCGAACTATCCAGATCGCCGTGCTTGACGCCATCGCCGCCGCCGCCGTAGAAGTGGCAGATGCCGCAGGTGTAGCGGGTCGGCGCGGCGACGCTCTGGGCGACCTTGGCCAGGTCCGTGGGCATGACGTAGGGCTTGTCGGTGCCATACACCTCGTTGCAGCCGGGGCGCACCGCTATCTTCTCCATTGCCGGGTTGCCGCCGATGAACGGGATCTTGCGGTAGGTCTGGGTCTTGTCGTGACACACCAGGCAGTCGACCCGATCCTCGCTGCGGCTAGCGAAAGGAATGAATTTGTTCGGATCGGTGCTGCCGTAGCCGACATGGCAGACGGTGCAGAACTGTTCGTTGCTGACCGGACTCACGCAAAAGGTGTTGTAGACCTCGTTCTTGCCGACCATTCTCTTGGTCTTGGGGTCCCATGCCTTCCAGGTCCAGTGCGTGGTGGCCATTACCTGCCGGGCGGCCTGGGTGTGGCA
>JAJXTQ010000150.1 GCA_021783685.1 Pseudomonadota bacterium
CGCCCCGACGCCGATGGCGCCCATGTCGAACGCATGATCGACTCTGGCGAACAGGGTCTGATCGTACTGCACCGGCAGGCTCAGGATCTCGTTGTGGTTGAACTTCATGATGAACGGAATCTTGTGGGCGTAGCGGCGCGACATCATCGCCAGCACCCCGTAGGTCGAGGCCACCGCGTTACAACCGCCCTCCAGCGCCAGTTCACAGATCGCCTTCGGGTCGAAGAACTCCGGATTGGGCGCGAACGAGGCCGCAGCCGAGTGCTCGATGCCCTGATCGACCGGCAGAATCGACAGATAGCCCGTGCCCCCCAAACGACCGTGATCGAAGAGCGTCTGCAGATTCCGCAAGACATTCGGGTTGCGATCGCTCTGAACGAACACGCGGTCCACGAAATCGGCGCCCGGCAGTTCGAGACGCTCCTTGGTGATGCCGCGACAGGTATGGCTCAACAATGATGGGGCTTCGTCGCCCAGCAACGCGGTGAGATCGGTCATGTGGTCTGCTCCCGTGCAGGATGGAAGGGGACATGAGTGCGGATGAGGCCGGCGCGCGACACGAGGGCTCATCTTAACGTGCCTGAACGGCGCTCGAACAGGGCCGCGCCGCCATCCATCCCGTCCTCGAAGCCCTCTGCCTTCTGCGTGACATCACAAGCCGATGCTTGTCCGTGTTACAGCAACGCGCTAGGATTCCCGAGCAAGCCACCGCAATATCGGGGTGTCGGCCGCAGGCGACACTGGCGGGGCCGATCGAGGTGTATTAGGCTATGCTTGGTTTCGGGACCGGAAACAGCGTCCGCGGACCGGTTAGCATGTGTTGACTTCACCGCGAAGGCGGTCGTGTGAATTTCATTCCGTTCACAATTTTTTCCAACAAAAATGGAGGAATCATCATGAAGCGTCTGTCTTGTGCGGCTCTGATGCTGTTTGCGCCGCTGGTCGGCCATGCGGAGCTTTCGTCGATGGAAGATGCGGCCCTTGCCGACGTCAAGGGTCAGGCCATCGTCGACTTCGGTGGCGGGTTTGTCGGATCCGAGAACGGCATCTTCCAAACCTACACCGTTTTCGATCAGACCCTTTACGTTCCGTTTGAAATCCCCGATGAGACCGATCCGACCGGCCCCGGCCATCGCCCGATCATCATCGGCAACTTCGTCTGCGATACCTGCCTGATCGTGGCCGGCATCAAGCTCGGATTGGTTGCTTCTTATCTTGGCGCAGAGGCCAGCCTCCTCGCGCTCGACCCGTTCCCGATCGGCCAGACCCTCTCCGCACTGCACTACGCGAAGGCGGTTCGCGTCAACGCGGTGGCCGAGCGCTTTTTCTATGGTCCTTCCGTGAGCGCCAGCGCTTCGGCGAGCGTTTCCGTCAACTGAGCCCCTGATCGCGACTGGGTAGAGAACTTAAAGGAGCCAAACGAATGAAATCGCAATTGAAGAAGATCACCAGCGCCTCCGCGCTGCTGCTGCTGACAGCGCCGGCCGCGCACGCCGCCGTCGAAAGCGGCTTCGTGGTATCGCCAGGTGCCGTCTACCAGTGGTTCGATGACGACAAGGCGGGTGTGGAAGGCGATGTCGGCTACCGCTTGGGCTTGGGTTATCAGTTCACCCCGAACTGGGTGCTGGAACTGGTCGGCTCCCGCGTGGAAAGCGAAGTCGAGGGCTCCAATGGCGTCGACTTCAAGATGACGCAAGCCACCCTCGACCTGATGTACAACTTCATGCCCGAGTGGACGGTGACCCCGTATGCCCTGCTGTCCGCTGGCTACGCGTGGTATGAGTCGGACGGTTACAAGAAGATCTCGCCCACTCTTGAAGACTTCGACGAAGACGAACCGGTCATCGGCGCGGGTCTGGGCCTGAAGGCCAACCTGACGGACAACCTGTTTGCCCGTCTGGACGGACGTTATGTCTCCTATACCGACAGCAACATCGAGGACTACATCGCCCATCTGGTGATCGGCTACACCTTCGGTGAAAGCACCGAAGCCGCGCCGCCCGCCGCTGAGCCGGTGGTCATGGAAGCGCCGGTGGATGGCGATGCCGACGGCGACGGCATCCCGGACTCGCGTGACAAGTGCCCGGGCACCGCGGCCGGTGCCAAGGTGGATGCCGAGGGCTGCTACATCATCATCGAGAAGCCCGTGACGATCCGTCTGGAAGTCCTCTTCGACTTCGACAAGTCGGTTGTCAAGCCGGAGTACTATCCCGAGATCAAGAAGGTCGCCGACTTCATGAAGCAGTATCCGATGACGGATACCGTGATCGAAGGTCACACCGACTCCAAGGGCACCAACGCCTACAACCTGAGCCTGTCCCAGCGTCGTGCTGAGGCCGTGCGCCAGGTGCTGATCGACCAGTTCAAGGTCGAAGCCAGCCGCCTGTCGAGCGTGGGTTACGGTGAAGAACGCCCGGTGGCCGACAACAAGACCGAACAGGGTCGTCAGCTGAACCGTCGCGTGGTTGCCGTGGTTTCCGCGACCAAGAAAGAAAAGCTGAAGCAGTAAGCTGCCTCTGTCGATTCGGAAAAGCCCGGGCAGGTCCCGGGCTTTTCTTTTGGTCGGTCCTTCGCCTTTCCGGGGTCGTTCCGCTCCATGATGACGGGCTTCAACCCCCCGGCAATTGCGCCACGCGATCACGGACATAGACAGGCACCGCCGCCTCCGGCGGGCGCAGTTTCCCGCCCGCTTCGCAGGACTGCGCAGCGAGCCGCACCAGGCTGCGGGCCGAGGGCAGCGCAATCGTCTTGGGCGGGTCCACGCCATTCGGCAAGCATGCGTCGCCGTACGCCGCCCACGCATTGCCGACACCGCGCGCCGTCCCGGTCGACGTGGGCAGCACCATCCGGCCCGGCGCGTCGACGGCGTCCTCGGTAATCCGTTCCAACCGGTTTTCCACCGCCCGGAACACCGCCCAGTAGACCTCGCCCATTCTGGCGTCCAGCGCCGCCACGATGTCACCGTCGGCCCGCATGGCTTCGGCCTCGGCCAGCATCTCCAGATCCGACACGGGAATGACCCCCAAATCGCATCCGTATGCCAGACCCTGAACCAGCGCGGCCACGACCCGCAGACCGGTGAAGCTGCCCGGGCCGCAGCCGAATGCGACAGCATCCAGGGACGACAACGCGAACCCGGACGCGGACATCGTCTCCCTGACGGCCTGCAGCAACCATTCGCCGTGCCCGGCTGCGGCCTCTCGTTCGCGGTACAGGATGTCGCCGTCGCACCACAAGGCGACGCTCGCCCGCTCCGTCGCCCCGTCAATCGCCAGCAGGCGCATCGATCATGTCTCCCACGTTGGCGCGCAGCGCGCGGAAAAACGCGGCCACCCGACTTTCATCACGGGTCACCGGCGTCGGCGGCAAGCTGTCCAGAAAGGCCCGGCCGTAGGGCCGCTCGAGAAGCCGACGATCCCCCACGAGCAGCACGCCACGATCGTGCGCATCGCGGATCAGGCGCCCGGCCCCCTGGCGCAGCGCCATCACGGCCGCTGGCAACTGCACCTCGCGAAAGGCGTTACCACCCTGGTTTTCTGCGGCCTTGATACGCGCCTGCAGGACGGGGTCGTCCAGCGCCGCAAAGGGCAGCCGGTCGATGGCGACGAGTTGCAGCGCCTCTCCGCGCACATCCACGCCCGCCCAGAAACCGGCGGCGCCGAGCAACACCGCGTTACCCGCCGCCACGAATCGTTCCAGCAAGCGTGCCGGCGGCGCGTCACCCTGCGTCAGGACCGGGAACGGCAGATCCGCGAGCGCCGCGGCTGCATGACGCAGCGCGCGGTGGCTGGTGAACAGGAGGAAGGCTCGCCCCCCGCTCCATTCGAGCACGGGGCGCACCGCGGCCAGGAAGCGCGCGTCGTACTCCGGCGCATTGGGCAAGGGCAGGTCCGGCGGTACATAGGTCAACGCCTGACGCGCGTAGTCGAACGGACTCGCCAGCTTGAGGCATGGCGTGTTCTCATCCAATCCCACATCCCGCAGAAAATGCGAAAAGCGCGCGGCGACCGTGAGAGTCGCCGACGTGAAGATCCAGGGACAAGGCTGCCGGTCACGGAACGCCCGCAAGGCCGTCCCCACCTCCAAGGGGGTGCTGTGAAACACCAGCGCGTTGCGCGCCGTGTGCATCCAGTGCACCTGCGGCCGATCGCCCTGTTCCGCGCCCCACTGCGCAAGCCCATCACTGAGGTGCCGGGCCCGGCGCATCAGCTGATTCAATCCCGGACTGCGGTCTGCCACAGGGTCGAGACCCGCTGCCAGCAACTGGAGCGCGCCTTGCAATCGTCCCCGTTGGTCGGCGAAGGGAACGGAGAACTGCCCGCCCGGGGGATAGGCGATCCGCTGCTCGGCGTCCGGCAGACAGCCGCGCAGTGATCGGGCTTCCCGGTCCACGGCTTCGGCCGTGCGCAGCAAATCGGGCTGGTCAGCGCCCAGTGCCGTCACCTCGCTACGCAGGTCGCGGAGCAGGAGTCCCATCTGGCGGGTGCTGACGGCCGCTCCGAAGAACTGGCTCGCGACATCGCGGATCTGGTGCGCTTCGTCCACGACGATGGCATCGGCCCCGGGCAGCAATTCGCCGAAGCCGTCCTCTCGCAGCGCCATGTCGGCAAACAGCAGGTGATGATTGACGACCACCACCTCGGCGTCCATGGCCGCCCGGCGTGCCTTCACCACATGGCAGTTCCTGAATTCCGGACATTCCTGACCGAGGCAATTGTCGCCACTGGCGGTGATCCGCGCGATCAGATCGGGATCATGGGACAGCGTGGCGCATTCCGACAGGTCGCCCGAACGGGTCTGCTCCATCCAGGGCCGGATGCGGCTCAACGCAGCCCGCCCACTGAACCAGAGATCCTGCTCACTCTGCATGAAGCGGTACCGACACAGGTATCGCCCCCGCCCTTTCAGCAAGGCAACGTCGCGCCGAACGCCGAGGGCACGTTGCAGCGCCGGCAGGTCACGGCCGATCAACTGGTCCTGCAGGGCCAGGGTCGCCGTGGAAACGAGGACTCGCTGCGATCCCAGCAGGACGGGCGCCAGATAGGCGAAGGTTTTGCCGATCCCGGTCCCCGCTTCGATGACCCGTGTCTGCCCGTCGTCCAGTGCTTGTTGCACCCAGCGGCTCATCTCGACCTGCCCGGGCCGGATCTGATACCCGGGCAGCTCGCGTTGCAGCGATCCGTCGCCCGACCAGAACGCGTCCAGCAGCTCCGCCGTCATGCGTCGCGATCGGCTCGGTGCCGCGCCTCGCGCGCGCCGGTGCTGTCTCCCTGCATCTGTCGGGCCTCGGCAATCATGGCCCAGGCACGATGCCGAATCACGCGCGTCTTGCCGCCCAGCGACAGCGCCCGTCGGGCCATGGCCTCCGCCTGCTCCGGTCGTTGCTGGGCCAGG
>JAJXTQ010000151.1 GCA_021783685.1 Pseudomonadota bacterium
GCCGTCCGGCAGCAGCAGATGGCCGCCTTCGCCGCGCACCGCCTCGCTGATGAGGAAGGATTTGGCGTGCGGGTGATACAGACAGGTGGGGTGGAACTGCACGAATTCCAGGTTGGCCACCCGGCAGCCGGCCCGCCACGCCATCGCGATACCGTCGCCGGTCGCGGTATCGGGGTTGGTGGTGTAGAGGTAGACCTTGCCGGCGCCGCCGGTCGCCAGCACGGTATGGCCGGCGGCGAAGGTTTCGACCTCGCCGGTGCCCTTGTTCAGCGCGTAGGCGCCGTGAATCTGCCGCTCCTGGCCGCCCGCGCGCTTGCCGGTGATGAGGTCGATGGCGACATGCTGCTCGAAGGTGTCGATATTGGGGTGGGCGCGCACGCGTTCGAGCAGGCTGGTCTGCACCGCGTGGCCGGTGGCGTCGGCGGCGTGCACCACGCGGCGCCTGGAATGGCCGCCTTCGCGTGCCAGATGCAGTTCGCCGGGTGCCTGCGGGTCAGGCGTGAAAGTGACGCCGCTTTGGGTCAGCCAGGTGATCATGTCGCGCGCCTGGCTGGCGACCATGCGGGTGACGGCCTCGTCGCACAGGCCGCCACCGGCGATCAGGGTGTCGCGGACGTGGGCCTCGATCGAGTCATGGCTGTCCAGCGCGGCGGCGATGCCGCCCTGCGCCCAGTCGCTGGCGCCGTCGGTCATCAGGCGCTTGGTGACGATGGCAATGCGGCGCTGGTCGGCCAGTTTGAGCGCGGTGGTCAGCGCGGCGAGGCCGCTGCCGAGGATCAGAACGTCGTATCTATGCATGGTGTCGCGGGATGATAGCAGGCTTGGGGCATGCCCGAATAACCCTCCTCGGGATGAACTTTTTTACCCGGGGCGGCTCACATACGCTGAGAGATGCGGTCACGTATACTTTCAACATAAACAAAAAGCAGCAGGGAGATATGTCGGACCGCGAACTGGATCAGGTGTTGGTCGAACGCGCCCAGCAGGGCGACAAGCGCGCTTTCGAGCTATTGGTGATCAAGTATCACCGCAAGCTCGGGCGGCTGTTGTCGCGCATGGTGCGCGACGCGGCGGAGGTGGAAGACATTACGCAGGAGGCCTTTATCAAGGCCTACCGTGCATTGCCCGGGTTTCGCGGCGAGAGTGCCTTCTACACCTGGCTGTATCGTATCGGCGTCAATACCGCCAAGAACTACCTCGTGGCGCACAAGCGCCAGCCGGTGTCGAGCGATGTGCAGGCGGAAGACGCGGAGAATTATGAAGAGGGCGACCTGCTGCGCGACATTGCGACGCCGGAAGCGGAACTCCAGAGCAAACAGATCGCCAAAGCAGTCAACGAGGCAGTCGATGCCCTGCCCGAGGAATTGAGGACAGCCATCACGCTGCGCGAAATCGAGGGCATGAGCTACGAGGAAATCGCGCAGATGATGGAGTGCCCGATCGGCACCGTACGCTCGCGGATTTTCCGGGCGCGCGAGGCCATTGCGGAAAAGATACGCCCGATGCTGGGCACCAGTCAGGATAAAAGGTGGTAACCATGTCAGCTCTTCGCAAACCCCATACGCTCCCCCAGGCTCAAGAGGCCGCCCCCACCCCGCAGCAGTTGTCCGCTGCGCTGGACGGCGAAACGGCACGCGCCGAAACCGAGGCCTGCGTTGCCGCCCTGAAACGCGACGACGCCCTGCGCCGAAACTGGTCTGAATACCATCTCATCGGCGACCTGATGCGTGGCGTGGCGCCGGCGACGGCGACGGATGATTTCATGGTGCGCTTCTCGGCGCAGCTGGCAGCCGAGCCGACCGTGCTGGCGCCGCGTCGCAGCGTCTGGCCGCAGCGGGTGGCGGTGGCGTCGTTTGCTTCGCTGGCGGTGTGGGGGGTGATTTCGATCACCGGATGGCTGGCTGAGGCGCCGTCCAATCCGTCGATGGCATTGGCACCCGGCTTCCAGCAAGCCGCGCTGGAGGTCGGGAACACTCCCGACGACAGCGACCTCGCGCCGTATCGGGTGGCGCATCAGGAGTTCGCGCCGATGGCGGTGGCGTCGCCCTACCAGCGCGCGGTGGCGGTTGTGGTGGAGCCGCGCTGATGCAGACGGCCTCTGTCTGGCGGCAGGGCTGGCTGTTCGCGGGATTGGCCGGGTTGCTGGCCTTGTCCGGCGCAGCGCGCGCCGACGCCGTGTTCGATTGGCTCAATCGTGCCGCCGCCGCGGCCAAGCAGCAGAATTACAGCGGCATCTATGTTTATCACCAGGGCGAGCACGTCGAAGTGCTGCGGGTGCTGCACCGGCTCGATGCAAGCGGCGAGCAGGAAAAGGTCGATGTGCTGGATGGCCCACAGCGCCAGTTTCTTCGCATCAATAACGATGTGTACTGCCACCTGCAGGATGGCAAGAGTGTGCGCCTGGAACGCAATACGTCGCGCCGTTTCTTCCCGGCCTTGCTGCCGGCCGATCCGGCCCGTCTGCTTGATTACTACGACGTGAAACTCGGCGGGATCGAGCGCGTGGCGGGGCGGCTCTGCCAGATGGTGACGCTGGAGCCGCGCGACGGCTACCGCTACGCCTACAACCTGTGGCTGGACAAGCAGACCGGGCTGCCGCTGAAATCGCGCATCGTCAACAGCAACGGCGGCGTGGTGTCGATGTTCGTGTTCTCTGAAATCCAGATCGGCAAGGCGCCCGACAGCCAGTTGTTCCGCAATGATCTGGCAGGCAAACGCATCCAGAAAGCCAGCCTGGACACGCCGGTCGATATTGCCTGGAGCGTGACGCCGCCGCCGGGCTATGCGCAGGTGCAGGCAGCCGTGCGTCCGTTGCCGGGCAAGAAAATGCCGGTGACCCACCTGATCTTCTCGGACGGCCTCTCCGTGCTGTCCCTGTTCGTCGAGCCCGTCGAACCCGGTGTGCAACGCCTGCGCGGCCTGTCGGCCGAGGGCGCGATCGGCGCCTATGCGCGTGAGGTCGACGGCTACAGTGTGACGACCATGGGCGAGGTGCCGAACATGGCACTGATCGAAACCGGCAACTCGGTGCAAAGAAAGTAGGCCTGTCCATGCTGGAGCAAACCGTCGAGGTCATCAAAACCGCGCCGGATGGCATCTGGGTGCGAGCGGTCGAACCTTCGGGCTGCGGCACCTGTGGCGGCCAGGGCTGTTCGTCCCGGCGCATTGCCGAGCTTTTCCAGCGCGAACCCCGTCTTTTTCTGGTCGATTGCGACTTGTCGCTCGCGCCGGGCGATCGCGCCATCGTCGGTATTGCCGACGGCAGCGTGCTGAGGAGCGCCTTGCGTGCCTATGGCATGCCATTGGCGCTGATGCTGGCGGGTGCGCTGCTGGCGCAGGCGGTTCAGCCGGGCGACGGGCCTGCGCTGATCGGCATGCTGCTGGGCGGCATGGTGGGTTGGCTGGCCGGGCGAGGCGGACGGACGGTGCGCCCGGTCGTGCTCAGGCGTGATAACCCAACTCTGTTAAATCTGATGAAAGGACACCCATGATGAGAAAGGCTCTGGCAGCAACTGCGCTGGTGTTTGCCTTGTCAACACCCGCCCTGGCACGAGAAGTGATGGATGTGGCCGATCTGGTCGAGACCCATGGCCCCGCGGTGGTCAACATCAGCACCACCAAAATGGTGAAGCGCGGCGTCGAGGGCTTGCCCTTCGCTGTGCCAGACGAGGAGGACATGCAGGAGTTCTTCCGCCGCTTTTTCCCGGGCGTCCCCGGCGGACGTGGGCCGATGCAGGAGATTCCCGCGCGTGGCGCCGGCTCCGGTTTTATCGTCAGCAGCGACGGCTACATCCTGACCAACGCCCATGTGGTGCGTGATGCCGACGAGGTCGAGGTCAAGCTGATCGACAAGCGCAAGTTCATCGCCAAGGTGATCGGTGCCGACAACCGGACCGATGTCGCCGTGATCAAGATCACCGCCAGCAGCCTGCCGGCGGTCAAGCTGGGCGACCCCGCCAAACTGCGCGTCGGGGAGGCGGTGGCGGCGATCGGCTCGCCGTTCGGCTTCGAAAACTCGGTGACCGCGGGCATCGTCTCGGCCAAGGGGCGTTCTTTGCCGTCTGAAAGCTATGTGCCCTATATCCAGACCGATGTGCCGATCAATCCCGGCAACTCGGGCGGGCCGCTGTTCAACATGAAGGGCGAAGTGGTCGGCATCAATTCACAGATTTACAGCCGCAGCGGCGGCTATCAGGGTGTGTCGTTCGCGATTCCGATCGACGTTGCGATGGAGGTCGCGGACCAGTTGAAGCGTGGCGGCAAGGTTTCGCGGGGCTGGCTGGGCGTGGTGATCCAGGAGGTCACCGCCGATCTCGCCGAGTCGTTCGGGCTGGATCGCCCGCGCGGCGCGCTGATTGCCCAGGTGCAGGCGGACGGCCCGGCGGCCAGGGCCGGCCTGCAGGCCGCCGACGTGATCCTGGCATTCGACGGCAAACTGGTGGAAAACTCGGGCGACCTGCCGCGCATGGTCGGCATGGCCAAGCCGGGGACGAAAATTCCGCTGCAGGTGTGGCGCCGCGGCAAGGCAGAGACGGTGCTGGTGGAACTGGGCGAACTGCCGGGCGAGGAGGCGCTTGCCGGTAAAAGCGGCAAGACGTATTCGCGGGGCGGGTTGGCCCTGTCCGAACTCACTTCCGACCAGCGGCGCGAGTTGAAGATCGACCACGGACTGCTGGTGGAAGAAGTGGCGGGCGATGCCGCGCGCGCGGGCATCCGCGTGGGCGACGTGATCCTTGCGGTGAACAACGGCAAGGTCGCCACGGTCGAGGCTTTCCGCAAGGCGATTGCTGCGGTTCCCAAGGGCAAGAGCGCGGCCATTCTGGTGCGGCGCGGCGAGGGTTCGCTCTACATCCCGCTGAAGATTTCGGGTGAGTAAAACGCTCACGCTCTACACGCGGGCGGGCTGTCCGCTGTGCGAGGAGATGGCGGCAGAAGTGGGGGCGCTGATCGCCGGAACCGGGCATCGTCTGGTACCGGTGGATGTCGATGCCGACCCGGCGCTCAAGGCGCGCTACGGCTGGGACGTGCCGCTGCTGTTCGATGGCGGCGCCGAGATCTGCCGCCACCAGATGAATCTGCCCGCGTTTCAGGAATGGCTGCGCCTCAACCCCTAAAATCCGTTAAAATTCGGGGTCTTATCGAATCCCTGACCGGGCACGGAAGCGTGCCCGTTTTGTTGTGTCCCAGAACCTGATCCGCAATTTTTCCATCATTGCCCATATCGACCACGGCAAGTCCACGCTGGCCGACCGCCTGATCCAGTATTGCGGCGGCCTGTCCGAGCGCGAGATGGAGGCGCAGGTGCTCGATTCCATGGACCTGGAGAAGGAACGCGGCATCACCATCAAGGCGCAGACCGCCGCGCTCACCTACAAGGCGCAGGACGGCCAGA
>JAJXTQ010000152.1 GCA_021783685.1 Pseudomonadota bacterium
TGAACGCGGAATGTCAATTCGGCGACAGTCGCCTCACGGCCGTGTGACCGACGACCAATCCAGCAGAAGGTTGCCCTCTGCGCGATGCTCCGGGGCGAGTGGCGGCACCTCGGGATCCACCTGGCGGTAGACGTTCACGGTCGGCATCAGCGTGGCGTCGCGCCCGTGCCGGAAGGACTGTTCCCGCACGATGCCGAGGTAAGCCTTGTCGAGCGCCAGCGCGCGTGCCGCACTGGGGGTGATCAGGGTATAGACGTCCTTGGCTTGGGCCAGCCGAACCGGATCGGGCTGCCCGTCCGGGGCGAACCAGCGCTCGATCATCTCGCCATTGGCCCGGAACTCATCCCCGCCGCCGACGCGGCGCAGGTATTGGCGAATCTCGCCTTCCACCTCGCCCAGCATGGGCGCATCCGGCATCCCACGCAATTCGATGTAGCCCTGGCCGCGGGCGCCGGGGAGCTTGCGCGGGAAAGCGAAGGTCTGGTCGATGGTGGCGCCCAGCGAGGTGTGGCAGCCCTTGCAGAAGAAGGTTTCCTCCTGGGTCTGGGGCCGCAGGTGGCCTTGCGCGTCTTCGATGAAACCCTGCAGGCGCCAGCCGAAGCCGTTGACGGCCCCGCGTTCGGCCTGCCAGCCCATCTGCGGCAGAAATCCCTGTTGCTTTTCCCACGCTTCCTCATCGTAGAGCGCGCCCAGATTGGCCTCGTCCAGCCAGCGCTCCTTGACGAGATAGCGCACTTCCTTCATGCGCGCCGCAGGGTGAATCCCGCCCCGACCGTCGACGGCGAGGTAGCGCACGGTATGCAGAAACTCGGTGCCGACCGGGTAGAGAAAGGGCACGACGGCAACCGTCGAAGCGCCGCCGAGATAGCGATCCGGCCGGCGCAGGTGTGTGCTCGGTCCCAGCCGCCCGTCGGCATCCAGGTCCCTACCGATGGTGCGTTCATCGATCGGCGGCGTGTCGATCGACGTCAGGCCCTTGATGGCCGCTTCCAGAATGCCCAGGTTGGCGAGGTAGATCGGCCAGGACGGTGCACCGGCCGCGTCCTCCCGGAAGGCCTGCGGCAGGCGGATCATCACATCATCGAAAGAGCCATTGGTGGGCCAGAAGGTGCTGGGCAGCGGCTTGTACTGGAACGCAACCCAGCCACTGCCGTCGCGGGCCCGGCCCTGATCGTCGAAGGCGCGCAGGGGATCGGACAGATCCGCGAGATCGGGCACCCAGCCGCGAAAACCGTGGCGGCGCAGGGTGTCGATGAGTGGCGTGTAGTTGTCGATCGCCACGTAGCGGCTGATATCGGCATCGGATATGGCGGCGATGGCGGCGCGGCGGTCGACGAAGAGATTGGTCCAGTGGTTCTTGCGTCCGACCTCCGAAAAGGCGTAAGCGCCCTGCAGCTGCCCGTCGTCCATGAGATTGGGCCGGCCTTCCCGCACGGGACGGGACTGGTGGCAGGTGTAGCAGGGATTGAAGCGACCTTCGGTGCGCGTATAGCACTGCGGCGGGATCACAGCCTCGGGATTGGTGAGGACGCGCCGGTAGTCGGTGTCCCATGTCGCGGGGTCCGGCGCCGCATGCGCCTGAAGCTGAAACAGGACGGCGGCCAGGGCGGGCAGGCAACGGCTCAGGCGCAGTGGCAATGCAAGGGTTATCATGGCTGGAAAGTATCCGGCCGAACGATGTCAGGACCGTGTCAGGCCGGTCTGTCCCCCGCTGATGTCGTGCCCTCGCACAACAGGTCCGAAACCATGAAATACGCCGTCCTCCCCGTCACGCCCTTTGCGCAGAACTGCACCATCCTGATGTGCGAACAGACACGCGATGCAGCCGTGGTCGATCCGGGCGGAGAGGTCGCGCGCATCCGTGCAGTGCTGGCCAAGCACGAACTGAACCTCACCCGGATTCTGGTCACCCACGGTCATCTGGATCACGTGGGCGGCGTGGCGGAGCTGGCCGAGGTCACGGGCGTGCCGGTGGAAGGACCGCACCGAGCCGATGCGTTCTGGCTCCAGATGCTGCCGCAGCAGGCCAAGATGATGGGTTTTGGCGGGCGCGCCTTCACGCCCGATCGCTGGCTGGAAGAGGGCGATACCGTCAGCGTGGGCGCGTTCACGCTGCAGGTGCTGCATTGCCCCGGCCACACGCCCGGCCATGTGGTGTTTTTCGAGCCCGAAGCGGGGTTCGCTCAGGTGGGCGATGTGCTTTTCGCCGGTTCCATCGGCCGCACCGACTTTCCCGGCGGCGATCACGACACGCTGATCCGCAGTATTCGCGAGAAGCTGTTCCCCTTGGGCGATCAGATCCGCTTCGTACCGGGACACGGGCCCACGTCGACCTTCGGCGAGGAGCGGCGCAGCAATCCCTTCGTCTCGGGTCGCTACGGCTGAGCGGTCCGGCTGCCGTTGACGCAGGAACGATCCCCTGGGACGCGGTCTGTGGGAGACTGCCGCCGCCGTGCAGGTGGTGGTCGATCGAGGTGGCATCGCGCGCGACCTGCGCCGAGCCTGTTTGAATTCACCGGCGCGCCCCGCTGATCCTGTGCGAAAACGCGGATGCCTCCGTGCGCGCGGATCTGGAGGGCTTCGCAGCCGCCCCCGATATCGTCGCCACCTCGAGGGACCGGACGACATGCCGGCCCACCTGGCGCTGTGTTCACCCAGGTCGAGCTGACCGTCCCCGTGCAGGACGGGCATTGCGCCCTCGGGACTTGGCAGGGGATGTTCCTGTGGGAGCACCGGCTGGGGCCTATGGCGCGTGAGGTGGTGATCACCGTCTGGGGTCATTGACCGTCCTCGCCGGGGCCCGGACGAATGCCCGACGATGGCGGAAACGCCATCGGCACAGATCCCCCAAAGCCGATCCCTGCATCCGCTACCCGCCTTCCCCCGGACGGGGGGCGGTCGCCGCCGGTTGGCCGGCTTTTCGGCCAAGACGCAGACGCCACCTCCCCCGGATTCCGACTCTTGTCCGTTCGGCCGCCAGAAACTTGGCGGAAGCCGGTTCGTTCGGCGGCTTCCACCGGCATGCACGCCAAATAAAACAAATAGTTGAATTCATTCGACCGATGATTTTTGCGTTGGAACGCTTCCTGCTTTAAGCGGGCGCCAAATCGATCGGGACCGCTCCCGTCGGAACTTTGGCGCTCGGGATGGAAAGCAGTGCTGGGCAAGGTCAGACCCGGCGGACCTATAACGGAGACAGGTCATGAGGCAGTCGGCTCAAATCACTTCGCGCGAACAACACGATCTGGTCGTTCAGCATTCCGCTCTGGTGCGGCGTATCGCGCAGCATCTCGCCAGCCGATTGCCGGCCAGCGTGCAGATCGATGATCTGATGCAGGCAGGCATGATCGGGCTGCTGGAAGCTGCCCGCAACTACGATGCGGATCAGGGCGCCAGCTTCGAAACCTACGCGGGAATCCGCATTCGCGGCGCCATGCTCGACGAGACGCGCAAGGTGGACTGGGCGCCGCGTTCGGTCCATCGCAAGGCGCGCGAGATGGCTTCCGTCGTCCACGAACTGGAGCACCGATTGGGCCGGGTCGCCAAGCCCGTCGAAATTGCGGCAGCCATGCAGATCGACCTCGATCAGTACTTTCAGATCGTCGAAGACGCTGCCGGCTGTCGGGTGTTGAGCCTCGATGAGCCCGACAACGGGGTGTTCGATGCCGATGAAATCCCTTTCGATGCCGATCACGACGACCCGGGACAGCAGATCGAAGCCGACGGCTTCCGGTCGGTCCTGGCGGAAGTGATGGCGGCACTGCCGGAAAAGGAACGTCTGGTGATGTCGCTGTACTACGAGCAGGACCTGAACCTGCGGCAAATCGGCTCGGTGATGGGCGTCAGCGAATCGCGCGCCTGTCAGATTCATGGCCAGGCCGTGAAGCGGATCCGGGCCCGGATGGCCGATTGGGTCGAGGCGCGCTGATGATCGCAACGCCGTCGGAAATTTGGCGCATCGACTGATCTTTGGCGCAAAGTCCTCAAGTTGGGCCAAACGGAACCGATAAGGTATTCGGTTGGGTCAACAGAGGCGATGGACATGCAGATCAAGCAACGGCTGAGTTCGAGCGGGCGTCTCGACGAGAACATGCTTGGATCGACCGGGTTCAGAACTGAACACGCCGTGGTTTCGTTGCTGGCGGCGCTGGGCGCCCGGTGGTCGGAGGCCCAGCGCATTGGCCACCTGCGCGATCTCGTTGCGGCCGGCTGCTATCAAAGCAATGCCGATCGAATGGCGGCGCGATTCGCGGAACGCGAAAGTCTGCGGCGCCCGGCGTCCGGTTCGAAAGTATGACAGCGAGGCGCAAGGAGTTGTCCGATGGATGGACAGGAGGCATGGACGCGCTATGAACTGGTGCGCGACCCAGACCACATCCGGGAGCTTCTGGCCGAATGGCAGGACAAGCCTGTGGTCTTGGATCCGGGCCATCCGGCGGCGCCATCCCATTCCGCCAGGTTGACGCGGGCTCCCGACGGCTGGTGGGTCGCAATTGCGCACATGGACCACATGGGTCTGCAACGGGGCGCGTCCGCCAGCATCGTGTTGCGCAATGGCGGTCAACGACTGGAAACCCCGTGCACCGGGGTTCATCAAGACGGCTGTCGCATCGGGCTTGGTGAGCCGCCGTGGTTGCGCTATGCCCAATCCCGAACGGAAGCGCGACTCACCTTCGACGGGCAGCGTATCGCCCATCTCGTTGTCCGGCCCGACTCCGACCGGCCTTTGTCGGCCGCGTTGATGGATTTGTCGGCGAACGGTGTCGGCGCTTTCTTGCCTCACGCTTTGGCGGATGAACTGAGGGTGCAGGCCATCTATCCAGCGGATCTGCACCTGCCATCGGGCGCGGCGGCCGCCCGCGTGCAGATACGCTCCGCGGCGCCCATGGAAAACCCGGCACGATGGCGCATCGGCTGCCGCTTCGAGGCGCCAGAGCCGCCGATGCGCAGCCTGATCAGGGATTTCCTGATGCATACGCAGCGCCTGCGGCGTATGTAGTTTTCAGGGGTCGTGGTCCTTCAGGCTGAAGATCTCGACGAAATTGCTGGCTTCTGGATGCGCGCGCGAGGGGCCGTGGGTCATGACCACCGTTCCACGCCTTATGCCATGGTCCATGCACCACTCCCGCGCCACGTCACGCCACACGACTTCCGTGGACGCGATTTTGACCGCCACGACCCCGTAGGAAAAACTGAGATCCTGGCATGTCTTTTCAGCGGTACTGAAGGCAATGACGGGTGCGGCGAACTTGAATCGGGCCAAACGCCGCGCGGTGGCGCCGCTATCCGTGGGGGCAATGACGACCGGCGGGCGAATCTTGTTGACCAGATCCGCGAGATCGGGCGCCATGATCTCTTCCACGCGCCTGTTG
>JAJXTQ010000153.1 GCA_021783685.1 Pseudomonadota bacterium
TTGCTCGAGCCCATGATGAAGGTCGAAGTCGAGACGCCGGAAGACTACATGGGCGATGTCATCGGCGATCTCAATCGCCGCCGTGGCCTGGTGCAGGGCATGGAAGACGGCCCCTCCGGCAAGATCGTGCGCGCCGAGGTGCCACTGGCGGAAATGTTTGGTTATGCGACGGACCTTCGCTCGCAGACCCAGGGGCGGGCGGGCTATAGCATGGAATTTTCCCGCTATGCCGAAGCGCCCAACAGCGTGGCCGAAGCGGTCATCAAGAAAGCATCCTGAACCCAATCGAATTGTTGCGAGGATAACGAGTCGTGGCCAAGAGCAAGTTTGAGCGTACGAAGCCGCATGTGAATGTGGGGACGATTGGTCATGTGGACCATGGGAAGACGACGCTGACGGCGGCGCTGACGAAGGTGTTGGCGGAGAAGTTTGGGGGTGAGTTCAAGGCTTACGACCAGATTGACAATGCGCCGGAGGAGCGTGCCCGCGGGATCACGATTGCGACGGCGCACGTCGAGTATGAATCGGACGCGCGGCACTATGCGCACGTGGACTGCCCGGGCCATGCCGACTATGTGAAGAACATGATCACCGGTGCGGCGCAGATGGACGGCGCGATTCTGGTGTGCTCGGCCGCGGACGGCCCGATGCCGCAGACGCGCGAACACATTTTGCTGGCGCGTCAGGTGGGCGTGCCCTACATCGTCGTCTTTCTGAACAAGGCCGACATGGTCGACGACGCCGAGCTGCTCGAGCTGGTCGAGATGGAAGTGCGCGAGCTGCTCTCCAGCTACCAGTTCCCCGGCGACGACACCCCGATCGTGGTGGGCAGCGCGCTGAAGGCGCTGGAAGGCGACCAGAGCGAGATCGGCGTCCCCGCCGTGCTGAAGCTGGTCGCGGCGATGGACGACTACATTCCCACGCCGGAGCGCCCGGTGGACGGCGCCTTCCTGATGCCGATCGAGGACGTGTTCTCGATTTCCGGTCGCGGCACCGTGGTGACCGGCCGTATCGAGCGCGGCATCGTCAAGGTGGGGGACGAAGTGGAGATCGTGGGCATCCGCGACACGCAGAAGACCACCGTCACTGGCGTCGAGATGTTCCGCAAGCTGCTGGACCAGGGTCAGGCCGGTGACAACGTCGGCGTCCTGCTGCGTGGCACCAAGCGCGATGACGTGGAGCGCGGCCAGGTGCTGTGCAAGCCCGGCTCGATCAAGCCGCACACCCAGTTCGAAGCCGAAGTGTACGTTTTGTCGAAGGAAGAGGGCGGCCGTCACACGCCGTTCTTCAACGGCTATCGCCCGCAGTTCTATTTCCGCACCACCGACGTGACCGGTGCGGTGGACCTGCCGGAAGGCGTCGAGATGGTGATGCCGGGCGACAACGTGAAGGTGACGGTGCAGTTGATCAACCCGATCGCCATGGAAGAAGGCCTGCGCTTCGCGATTCGCGAAGGCGGCCGAACCGTCGGCGCCGGTGTCGTCTCCAAGGTGTTGAAGTAAGTCATGGCCAGTCAGCAGCGTATTCGCATTCGTTTGAAGGGTTTCGATCACCGTCTGGTGGATCGTTCGGCGCGGGAAATTCTGGACACGGCCAGGCGCAGCGGCGCTCAGGTCAAGGGTCCCATTCCGTTGCCGACGGACAAGGAACGCTTCACGGTGCTGGTGTCCCCGCACGTAAACAAGGATGCGCGCGATCAATATGAGATCCGCACCCACAAGCGCGTGATGGAGATCATCGATCCCAGCGAGAAGACGGTGGACGCCCTGATGAAGCTGGATTTGGCTGCAGGGGTCCACGTGCAGCTGAAGCTGTACTGAGTGCCGGCAGGCTTCTGATCGACGGCTCGCGTGCGGGCCGATAACAGAAATTCGTATTAAGGTGAAATCATGGCGATCGGAGTGGTGGGGCGCAAGCTCGGCATGACGCGGATCTTTACCCCGGAAGGGGCATCGGTTCCCGTCAGCGTGATCGAGGTGCAGCCAAATCGGGTGACCCAGGTCCGTACCGTGGAAACGGATGGCTACTCCGCCGTCCAGGTGACCGCGGGCGAGCGCCGCCCGATTCGGGTCAAGAAGCCGGCGGCCGGCCATTTCGCGAAAGCGGGCGTTGCCGCGGGCCGGGGCTTGTGGGAATTCCGCCTCGACGCAGAGTCGGCGGCCGCCTACCCGGTGGGTCATGAGATCACGGTGGAGCAGTTCTCCGCGGGTCAGGTGGTCGATGTCACCGGGACCACGGTGGGCAAGGGATTTCAGGGCGCTGTGAAGCGCTACCACTTTTCCATGCAGGATGCCACGCACGGCAACTCGCTGTCGCATCGGGCGCCTGGCTCGATCGGGCAGCGCCAGACGCCGGGGCGGGTATTCCCCGGCAAGAAGATGGCCGGCCACATGGGCAGCGTCCGGGCGACGGCGCGCAACCTGCGGGTTGTCCAGGTGGACGAAGGCAGGAATCTGTTGCTCGTCAGCGGTTCCGTCCCGGGATCCAAGGGCGGCGACGTCCTGGTTCAACCGGCCCGCACGAAGGATTGATCGATGGCACTTACATCACTCGATGGCGGCGCCCAGGTGAGCCTGGCTGAGGGAGTCTTTGCGGCTCCCTTCAATGAGGCCCTGGTGCATCAGTTGGTTACCGCCTATTTGGCGGGCGGACGGGCCGGCACCCGCGCCCAGAAGACCCGCTCGGACGTCCGTGGCGGCGGCGCCAAGCCTTGGAAGCAGAAGGGCAGTGGCCGCGCCCGCGCCGGTACGATCCGCAGCCCCCTGTGGCGGCATGGTGGCGTGACGTTCGCGGCCCGGCCACAGGACTACACACAGAAGCTCAACCGGAAGATGTACCGCGCCGGAATGCGCTCGATCCTGAGCGAGCTGGTGCGTCAGGAGCGGCTGCGCGTGGTGGAGTCCGTCGTGATTGCGGAGCCGCGTACCCGGCTCGTTACGGAACAGTTGGCCGGTTGGGGATTGGGTGATGCGGGTCGGGTGCTGTTCGTCGTGGAGACCGTCGCCGACGCGCTGGTGCTGGCGACGCGCAACCTCCGTCACGTGCAGATCTGCGAAGCGACTCGGGTCGATCCGGTCAGCCTGGTCGGGGCCGACTGCGTGGTCATCGAGCGGGGCGCCTTGACGGCGATTGAAGGATGGTTGCAATGAACCAAGAGCGTCTTTTGCAGATTTTGCTGGAGCCTGTGGTGACGGAGAAATCGACCCAAGTGGCCGATTTCGGTAACCAGGCGGTCTTCAAGGTCCGCCGTGACGCCACCAAGGCGGAGATCAAGACGGCGGTCGAATCCCTGTTCAGCGTGCGCGTTCTGGATGTGAACGTCGTCAACCTGAAGGGCAAGAACAAACGCCGCGGGCGCTTCATGGGCAAACGCAGCGGGACCCGGAAGGCTTATGTGCGGCTGTCGGATGACAGTCGCATCGAATTGTCCGTAAATCCCTGATGTGATCTGCGGATCGAACGTTAACAGCGAGATGGATCATGGCACTGGTTAAGTCCAAACCGACATCGGCCGGCAGGCGCTTCGCAGTTCAGGTGAAGACCCCCGATCTGCACAAGGGCGGCCCGCACGAGGCCTTGGTCGAGCGTCAGGCAAGCCACGGCGGCCGTAACAACGCCGGCCGGGTCACCGTGCGCCACCAGGGCGGCGGACACAAGCAGCGCTACCGCCTCATCGATTTCCGTCGCGACAAGGACGGCATTCCCGCCGTGGTCGAGCGCTTGGAGTACGACCCCAATCGCAGTGCCCACATTGCGCTGCTGTGCTATGTGGATGGCGAGCGTCGCTACATCCTGGCGCCGAAGGGCGTCAAGGCGGGCGCGAATCTGCAGTCGGGCGTTTCGGCGCCGATCAAGGCCGGCAATACGCTGCCGTTGCGCAACATTCCGCTCGGTACCAGTGTCCACGCCATCGAACTCAAGCCCGGCAAGGGCGCGCAGTTGGCGCGCAGTGCCGGCGCTCACGCCCAGATCGTGGCGCGGGACGGCGGATTCGCCACCTTGCGGCTGCGTTCCGGGGAGATGCGCAAGATCCACCTGGAATGCCGCGCCACGGTGGGCGAGGTGGGTAATTCCGAACATAACCTGCGGTCGCTGGGCAAGGCGGGCGCCAAGCGCTGGCGCGGTGTCCGACCCACGGTTCGGGGCGTGGCGATGAATCCGGTCGATCACCCGCATGGGGGCGGCGAAGGTCGCACCTCCGGAGGGCGTCACCCCGTAACCCCATGGGGCGTTCCGACCAAGGGCTACAAGACCCGCAGTAACAAGCGGACGGACAAGATGATCGTTCGTCGCCGCAGTGCCAAGTAAGAGAGTTTGATATGCCGCGCTCCATTCGCAAGGGTCCCTTCGTGGATCACCATCTGGTGAAGAAGGTTCTCGAAACTCAGGAATCCCGGACCAAGCGCCCGATCAAGACCTGGTCGCGTCGGTCCATGGTCATTCCGGAGATGGTGGGACTGACCATTGCCGTGCACAACGGCCGGCAGCACGTGCCCATTCTCGTATCCGAGAACATGGTCGGGCACAAGCTGGGTGAGTTTTCTCCCACGCGCACCTACAAGGGCCATGTCGCGGACCGTAAGGCGCGGTAAGAAGGGGTAGCGACATGCAAGTTTCAGCGAAACTCAGAAATATCCACATCTCCGCGCAGAAGGCGCGTCTGGTGGCGGATCAGATCCGGGGCCTGCCCGTGGACCGGGCCTTGCAGGTGCTGACGTTCAGCCCCAAGCGAGGCGCCGAATTGATGCGCAAGGTGCTGGAATCGGCGATTGCAAACGCCGAACACAATGAAGGCGCGGACGTCGACGAGCTGCGCGTGAGCGCGGTGTGGGTGGACGAAGGCCCGACGATGAAACGGTTTCATGCTCGTGCCCGCGGTCGTGGCACTCGGATTCACAAGCGAACCAGCCATATCACGGTGCTGGTTGGCGATCGCAAGTAAGCGGGAGCGTAGGCAATGGGGCAGAAGGTCAATCCAATCGGCATCCGCCTGGGCGTGGTACGCGACTGGTCGTCGACGTGGTACGCCGAGAAAGGCGACTTCGCGCATTTTCTGAATCAGGACCTGCAGATCCGCGACTTCCTGCGGCGTCGACTCGCCAGTGCCTCGATCAGCCAGATCCGTATCGCGCGGCCGGCTCGGTCGGTACAGGTCACCATCCACACGGCGCGGCCCGGCATCGTCATCGGCAAGCGGGGCGAGGACATCGAGCGCCTGCGTGTGGATCTGGCCGCCCTGGTCGGTGTTCCCTCGAGCATCAACGTCGAGGAGATCCGCAAGCCGGAGCTGGACTCGCAGTTGGTTGCCGAAAGTGTGGCGCAACAGCTGGAAAAGCGTATTATGTTCCGCCGC
>JAJXTQ010000154.1 GCA_021783685.1 Pseudomonadota bacterium
AAGGTGTCGCGCGCAGGCAGTCCCGCCAGGCGCTGCACGACGGGCTCGACGAAAAGCCGGAACGTCACATAGGCCGAAACCGGGTTGCCAGGCAGCCCCATCAACCAGCAATTGCCGAGACGTCCGAAAACGAGCGGACGGCCAGGCTTGACGGCAACACGCCAGAAATCGAGTTGGCCACGCTGGGCCAGCACGGGACGCACCCAGTCCGCTTCCCCCACCGACACCCCGCCGGTCACAATGACCAGGTCAAGGTCTGCGGTCTGTGCAAAGCGCGCCGAGAGTTGCTCGGGATCGTCGGGCACGGTTCCCAGATCGCGCAGGCTCACGCAGGGTCGGGACAGCAGCGCCGCCAGCATGGGGCGGTTGCTGTCATACAGTTCACCCGACGCCAGCGAGGTGCCCGGCGGGCGCAGTTCCGATCCGGTCGACAACAGCCCGACCCGGACCGGCCGCGCGACCGTCACCGAGACCATCCCGAGGGCCGCGAGCAGCGCGATGACGCGAGCGTCGATCCGGCAACCTGCGCCGAGCATCTCCTCGCCGGCCGCGGCATCCTCTCCGGCCAGGCGCACATTGGCCCCTGCCGTGAGCGTCGCATCCAGCGTGATCCATCCCTCGTCCGCCTGCACGCGCTCCTGGGCGATGACGGTATCGGCGCCCGCAGGAACCACGGCGCCGGTCATGATGCGCGCGCAGGTTCCGGGCGCAACCGTCCCCGACCATGGCGCGCCGGCCAAGGCGCGACCCACAACCCGGAGCCGTCGTCCCGCCACGGCATCGTCCCCGCGCAGGGCATATCCGTCCAAAGCTGCGGCGTCCTCGCGCGGCAGTGCGGTCGGCGCATGAACCGGTCCGGCGAGTACCCGACCGTCCGCCTCGGCAAGCCCGATCCGCTCGACGCCCGCGACGGGGCCCACGGCGCCGAGCAGACGCAGGCGCGCCGCCTCGACGCTCAGATCCCGTGGATCATTCCCGGCCATCGGCGCTCACCGTGACGCGCCCCATCGCCATCGTCAATGCCGCCAGTTCCTCGGCGTCATTGGCACCCCGCAGGGCATGGGTCCAGCCCGCGACACCGGCATCCACCAGCGCCGGGCCTTGTGCCTGCACCCACGCGCCCAGGCGCCGGGTCTCGCCGGCAACCGCCGTGACCAGCACATCGGCGAGTGCTCGATGAATCAGCAAAAACGCCGGCTGCAGGCGCCCGGCGTCCTGAGCGGTCGCCAGCAACCGATCCTCGCCGCACGCCGCAGCGCCGAGAAGCGCGGCGAGATCGCGCGGCACGGCCGGGCTGTCCACCGGCGCCACCAGCAGCCATGGCGTTTCGATGCGGCGCAAGGCCGTGGCGATGCCGGCCAAGGGGCCCCGCCCGTCGGGCCAGTCATCGGCCAGGACACGATGACCCAGGCGCGCATAGCGCTCGGAATCGCGGTTGGCGCTGATCCACACCTGTGAACTCTGGGCAGCCAGTCGATCGCACACATGCTGCACCAAGGCGCGCCCGCTCAACTGCGCCCATGCCTTGTCCACGCCGCCCCAGCGCCGGCTGCGCCCTCCGGCCAGAACGAGGCCGGTGATCTGAGTGCGCGCAATACCGGCGAGCGGAGGGGCGCTCATGCGACTCAACCGCCGGTATGGTTCATGAAGCGCACGATGCGCGCCTCGCCGCCGACCTGAAAATCATGCCCGCGTGGCTTGATCGCCAGCGCCTTGACGATTGCCTCCTGCAGCGCCCCGTCATCGCCGGGCCGGTCGCGCAGAATCGCGCGCAGGTCGACCGAGTGCTCCTGACCCAGGCAGAGCAGCAAGCGGCCCTGCGCGGTCACCCGCACCCGGTTGCACTGTTCGCAGAAGTTGTGCGAATGCGGCGAGATGAAGCCGACGCGCGTGGCACTGTCCGCCATGCGATCGTAACGGGCCGGCCCCGCCGTCCCGGCCGTGCTGCGGATCAGGGGGTAGCGCCGCGCGATGTCGGCGCGGATCCGGTCGCTGGGGTAGAAGCTCTCGGCCCGGTCGTGGGAGCGGATCGCGCCGAGCGGCATCTCCTCGATGAAGGCGATGTCGAAGCCCTGCGCGCGGGCAAAGTCGACCAGATCCAGCACTTCATCCTCGTTGCGTCCCTTGAGGATGACGGCGTTGATCCGGATGCGGGCAAAGCCCGCCGCGCGCGCCGCCTCGAGTCCCGCCAGAACCCGCTCGAGCTTGCCGACCCGGGTGATGGCCGCAAAACGCTCGGGCCGCAGGCTGTCCAAGCTGACGTTGAGCCGGCCGACGCCCGCCGCGGCCAGTGCTCCGGCCAGTTCAGCGAGACGGGATCCGTTGGTCGTCAAGGTGAGTTCGTCGAGTCCCGGCAGGCGCGCCAGCCGTTCCAGCAGCCAGGGCAAGTCGCGCCGCACCAAGGGCTCGCCGCCGGTGATCCGGATCCGTCGCACGCCCAGCGCCACGAAGGCCCGCCCCAGGGCAAGGAGTTCCTCGAGGGCAAGAATCTCGGCCCGGGGGACGAAGCGTGTGTCCTCCGGCATGCAATACACGCAGCGGAAATCGCAGCGGTCGGTCACCGAGATGCGGGCATAGTCCACCCGTCGACCGAAGCGATCGACCAGCACATCTGGCAATTTCTCAGGCATCCAGCGCTCCGCGGCCAAGCGGCCGGCAAGCGACTAGCATAACGCCGGCAGCGCCTGCGCGCCTACGGAACGCCGAACCTCATCCGGCCGCCTGCCCAGCCCCGGCAGGCAGTTGCCACCCGCCCCCAAGTGCCTTGTACAGATCCACCAGCGCCCGCAACCGCGACTGTTGGGTCGTGATGCGCGCCAACTCGACGGCGAACAGACTGCGTTGGGCGTCCAATACCTCGAGGTAGTCCGAATAGCCTTCATCGAAGCGCCGCTGGGCCAAGCGGGCGGTCTCGCGCAGCGCCACGATCTGACGGTCCTGCGCGGTGACACGATCGACCGCCGCCGTGCGGCTTTCGAGTGCATCCAGCACTTCCCGAAAGGCGACACGAACGGTCTGCTGGTAGTTCACGACCGCCTGCTCGCGCCGCGCCTCGGCGGCCCGCACATTTGCCCGCGTCCGCCCGAAGTCGACGATGGGCGCGGCCAAGTCACCCGCAAACTGCCAGGTCTTCGCAGGACCGTTGAACAGTCCGCTCAGTTCCTCGCTCTGGGTACCCAGCAGACCGGTCAGCGACAGGGTCGGAAAGTAGGCCGCGCGCGCGATGCCGATTTCGGCATTGGCCGCACGCAACTGCTGCTCTGCGGCGCGAATGTCGGGTCGCCGCTCCAGCAGGCCGGACGGCAGCCCCATCGGCACATCCGGCAGGGCGGGAAAATCCTCGATGGACCGGCCCGCCATGGCGGCAGGTTGCAGAATCTCGCGCGGCGTCCCGCCGATCAGAACGCTCAGGGCGTTGACTTGGAGGGCTCTCTGCCGGCGCAGCGACGGAAGCTCGGCCTCGGCCGCCGCCAGCTCGGATTCGGCCTGCCGGAATGCCAGCTGCGAGATCGCCCCGTTGCGGTAACGTGACTCCTGCAGCCGATAGCTCTCCTGGCGGGTCTGCACGGTCCGCTGGGCAACGTCGATCTGCTGGTCCAGCGCGCGCAGATTGAAATAACCCGTGGCCACATCCGCAGCGACCGCGAGCCTCACCGCAGCCTGAGTGGCCTCCCCGGCCACGAGCTGCGCCCGCGCCGCCTCGTTCGCCCGGGCCAGTCGTCCCCACAGGTCGATCTCGTAGCTGAGCACCGCCGCCACGCTGTAGTCGCCGACGATTTGTCCGCCGCCCGGGACAGCGGTGTCTGCGCTGCTGCGTTGGCGCGCGCCACTGGCTTGGGCTCGGAGCAATGGATAGCGCTCGGCGTCCCGCAGGTTGAGGATGGCGCGCGCTTCGGCGACCCGCGCCGCCGCCAGCGAAACGTCGGCATTGCGGGCCAATGCTTCTTCGACGAGGTCCGTCAGGACCGGATCGCCGAACGCGTGCCACCACTGCGGATCGATGCGGGCGGCCGGTGAGGCGGCGACCTTCGTCGCCTCCCACCCGTCCGGAAGATCCATTTCGGGTCGAACATGATCCGGTCCCAGCACGCAGCCGGACAGGCCAACGACCAAGACCACAGAGGCGATCCGCTTAACCATGGGAGGTATGCTCCTGACCGGCGGCCCCGGCGGCAGGCTTCCGATCGGTCAACCGGCCGATCAGGACGAAGAACATGGGCACGAAGATGGTCGCCAGAAAGGTCGCCGCCAGCATGCCCCCGATCACACCGGTGCCGATGGCATGGCGGCTGGCCGATCCGGCCCCGCTGCTGATGGCGAGTGGCAACACCCCCAGCATGAAGGCCAGCGAGGTCATGACGATCGGCCGGAAACGCAGGCGCGCGCCCTGCAGCGCGGCATCGAAGACCGACGCCCCATCGCGGCGATGGATCATGGCGAATTCCACGATCAGAATCGCGTTCTTGGCCGACAGACCAATCAGCGTCAGCAGGCCGATCTGGAAATAGAGGTCGTTTTCCAGACCCCGCAGCCAGGTCGCCGCGATGGCGCCGAAAACGGCGAACGGCACGGCGGTGACCACCGCGAAGGGCAGGCTCCAACGCTCGTACTGGGCGGCCAGGATCAGGAACACCATCACGATCCCGAACACGAACGCCAGCGTTCCGGTGCCGGTCGTCGCGAGCTCCTGATAGGCGGACCCGATCCACCCCACCGAGTAGTTATTGTCCAGAACTTCCTGAGAGACCGCCTGCATGGCCGCGATCGCCTGTCCCGAGCTGTAGCCGGGTGCCGGCTCGCCCAGAATCTTGGCCGCCGGAAACACATTGAAGCGCTCGACCAGATCCGGCCCCATGGTGCGCCTGACCTTGAGCAGTGCATCCAGCGGCACCAGGTTGCCATCGTTCGAGCGCACGAAGACGTGGCGCAGATCCTCCGGAGAACGACGAAAATCCGATTCCGATTGCAGATTCACCCGATAGCTGCGCCCGAACAGCGTGAAATCGTTGACGTAGAGGCTGCCGAAGGTGCTCTGCATGATGGTGAACACCTGGTTGATCGGCACGTTCAGCGCCCGCGCCTTTTCCCGGTCGAGTTCGGCGTAATACTGGGGCGTGGCGGGGGAAAAAGTCGTCCGCAGCCCGGTCAGCTCCGGGCGCTTGCGCGCCGCCTCGAGCAGCCGGTTCGCGGCCTCCATCAAAGCCGTGCTGCCGGCCCCGCTGCGGTCCTGCAGATAGGCCTCGAAGCCGCCGGTGGTGCTGATGCCGGTGATGGGAGGCGGATTGAACCCGAACGCGACCCCTTCGCGAAGATCACGGGCCAGACCCGAGAACGGCCCCACGAGT
>JAJXTQ010000155.1 GCA_021783685.1 Pseudomonadota bacterium
TGGCGGTCAGGGTGGCCAGCGTGCGGCCGTGGAAAGCGCCGTCCATGACCACGATGCGTGGCAGCGCGATTCCCCGCCCGTGGCCGAGGCGGCGCGCCAGCTTGATTGCCGCTTCATTGGCCTCGGCGCCCGAGTTGCAGAAAAACACCCGATCCATGCCCGCCAGTTCGCACAGTCGCGCGCCGAGGGTTTCCTGCAGCGGGATGCGATACAGGTTGGAGGTGTGCAGCAAGGTCGCGAGCTGATCGCTCAAGGCCGCCGTCAGCGCCGGATGCGCATGCCCAAGGCTGCAGACCGCGATGCCGCTCAGGGCGTCGAGATGGCGCCGTCCCTGTTCATCCCACAACCACACGCCCTCGCCGCGCGTAAACGCGACCGGCAGGCGGGCATAGGTCGACATCAGATGCTCCTTCATGGGGCCCTAGTCCTTGGCTTCAACGTCTCTGAATTCGTGACCCACTCGCAGCCGCCGCCCTGAAAAACACGGCAGGGCCGTCCTGTGGCGGGACAGCCCTGGCAGCCGGGTTCGCCGGATCGAGGTTGGGGTCAGGCGGCGAAGTTCTTCGCAGCAAACTCCCAGTTTACCAGACTCCAGAACGCTTCCATGTACTTGGGCCGCGCGTTGCGGTAGTCGATGTAGTAGGCGTGTTCCCAGATGTCGCAGGTGAGCAGGGGAACGACGGTGGTGTCGGTCAGCGGCGTGGCGGCGTTGGACGTCTCGACGATGGCCAGGCTGCCGTCGGATTTCTTGACCAGCCAGCCCCAGCCGGAGCCGAAATTCGCGACGGTCTGATCGGTGAAGGCTTTCTTGAAATCGGCAAACGAGCCGAAGCTCTTGGTGATGGCCTCGGCCAGCGCGCCGGTGGGCTCGCCGCCGCCGTTGGGCGACAGGCAATGCCAATAGAAAGTGTGGTTCCAGACCTGCGCGGCCTGGTTGAACAGTTTGCCGGTCGCCTTGCGGATGATCTCCTCCAGGCTGAGGTCGGCGTATTCGGTGTCGGGGATGAGGCTGTTCAGCGTGTCCACATAGGTCTTGTGGTGCTTGCCGTAGTGATATTCCAGCGTTTCCTTCGACAGATGCGGCTGCAGCGCATCCATGGCGTAGGGCAGTTCGGGCAGGGCATGAACCATGATCGATCTCCTGATGGGATGAACAGGCTATCGGTCTCGGCCTGCGTCAGCGGACGCCGCCGCTCAGGCGGGGTGTTGGACGAGGCCGGGGCCGGGGACGAGTCGAGGGTCTACCATAGGCGAGCGCTTGCCGCGATGCAATCGCAATGACGACCCGGAAACCCCGGTTTCAACCGCGTTTCTCTATCAGTTCAAGCGCATATCCATCCGGGTCGCGGATGAAAGCGATCAGCGTATGGCCGTGCTTCATGGGTCCGGGCTCGCGGGTGATGACACCACCGCGAGCGCGGACCTGCTCGCAGCTTCGACGGATGTCTTCCACCGCGATGGCAATGTGGCCAAAGCCGTTGCCCAGTTCGTAGTGGTCCGTGTCCCAGTTATGGGTCAGTTCGATGACCGCCGTATCGGCTTCCTCTCCGTAGCCGATGAAGGCGAGCGTGAAACGCCCCTCCGGATAGTCCTGCCGGCGCAGCAGCCGCATGCCCATGACGTCGGTGTAGAACGCCAGGGACCCCTCGAGGTCGGTGACGCGCAGCATGGTGTGGATGATTCGCATGGATGCCCTCCGTTTGCGGTGCGGGGTTCGCTAAGACGATCGCGCATGGGCGCCGTCGGGCGGCCGGTGTTGCGGTCGCGTTCCGTCGGCGATGGACCACGCCATTTCGAGCGCAACCGCCAAACGGCCGATTTGCCGCTCGCGATCCCGATGCAGCGCTTGCGCCTCGGCGATCGGCAGCGGCCGGAACGAGATCGCGTCCCCGGCGCGCAGTTGCGCGAGTTGGGATCGGGTGATGCTGGCCGTCGTTCCCAGCACAGGATAGCCACCCGTGGTCTGGTGGTCGACGCCGAGCAGGATGGGCTGGCCGTCGGGCGGCAGTTGCAGCGTGCCGCAGGTGACTCCCGCCGACAGCCGCTCGGGACCCAGCGGCGCGGGCAGGGCAGGCCCCGAGAGGCGCAGCCCCATGCGGTCGCATCGCCGGTCGACCCGAAACGCACCGGTTGCCAACGCCTCGCGCGCCGAGTCGGGCAGGGTTTGCCAATCGGGACCGGGGATGAAGTGCAGTGTCACCGGTTGATCCGGCGGCGGGGCGTCGTGGCGGACCCACCATCGAGGCCAGCAGGCCCCGGCGTGGGGTTTCTCCGTCGGACGACGGGACGCGCCGATGGGCAAGCGGTCACCGGCTTGCAAGGGGCGCCCGCGCCAGCCGCCGATCCCGGCGCGCAGATCGGTGCTGCGGCTGCCGAGAATGAGGGGAACGTCGATCCCGCCGCCGACCGCGAGATAACCCCGGCATCCCCGATGGAGACCGCCCCAGGCCAGGCGGCTGCCGGACGGCGCCCACACCGGCCGCCAGCCGGGCAGGTCGGCGTCGTTCAGGGTGATGGTCGAGGGTCCCCCGGTCCACGCGATCCAGCCGCCGCTTTCCAGCACGAGGCGGGGGCCCGCCAGCGTGATTTCCAGCATCGCCGCGCCCGGATCGTTGCCCACCAGCAAATTGGCGATGCGCGCCGCGTCGCGATCCATGGCCCCGCCCGGCGCCAGCCCCAGGTGCTGATGTCCCCAGCGGCCGAGATCCTGCACGGTGGTAAGCAGGCCGGGAGCCTCGACCTGGATCACGGCCCGCCGGCCTCGAGGTTGAACGCAGCCGGCTCGATCGCGACGAAGCGCACCCGGTCGTCGGGCGCCAGCAGACAGGGCGGCGCGCGCGCAGGATCGAAGAGCGTCAGCGGGGTGCGGCCGATGATCTGCCAGCCCCCCGGCGTGGCTTGTGGATACACGCCCGTCTGCGCGCCGGCGATGCCCACCGATCCGGCCGGGGTGAGCAGGCGCGGCGTGGCCTTGCGTGCCATGACGAGCCTTGGATCGAGCCCGCCCAGATACGGGAAGCCGGGGGTGAAGCCGAGGAAATACACCCGATACAGCGCGCCGGCGTGGCGCTGGATCACGGCTTCGGCGGAAAGACCTGCGTGCGCGGCGACCGCGATCAGATCCGGGCCGTACTCGCCGCCGTAACAAACCGGGATGCAGACCTCGCGTGCGGGTGTCGGCGCCTCGGCCGCATCCTCGTCCGCCGTCAGCAGCGCCGTCAGTGCGCGACCGAGCGTATCGTGCGTCCACTGCTGCGGGTCGTAATGCAGGGTCAGCGTCGTATAGGCCGGCACGAGGTCGCGCAGGCCGTGCAGACCGGCTGCGCGAATCCGCCGCGCCAGCGCATGGACCTTTGTGTTGGTGGCGTCGCCAAGCCGCGCGCCAAGGGTGATCTGCAAGGCGCAATCACCCAGCGGCGCGATACGCGCGGCCGGTTTCATGGGGCGCCTCCTGATGCGGGTTGCGTCATGATCGCGATTCGAGCCCGCGAGCTTGGGCGCAGATGTCTGCGGCGGCGGTGTGCGTCATTCCGCGGAGTATATCCCGCGTCTGCTGGACAGATCGGAAGACCCCGCGATTCGAGGTGAGCATCTCGCAGGTGGCGGTCCCAGGCGGGCGATTGCGGGCGCGCCATCGGTTCAGGTAGGGTCGATTCGTAGCGTTGAGCCCTGAGTTCGCGGGCCGCGGCCCGACGTTCAAGGTCGCGGGCGTGCTTGCCTTGGCCGGCTTGCGCTTCTGTTCGGAGCTCGGGCGTAAACCGCCGCCGTTGCTGTGGTTGGGAGGCTTCATGGACAGACAGATCATTTTTGGGCAACGGGTGTTGTCTGGCATCGGTGCCTTGGGCGCGATCGCGCTCACGCTGTTCGTTCTCGCGCCGGCAGCGTTCGCCGCGGATGTGGCAGACGGCGTGTGTCCCATCATGGTCAAGCTGCTTCCCGAAGTGCGCGGGTATCAGCCGGAGGGCGCGCGGGCACAGCTTGTCATGGCAGTCGCGGAACGGTTCGACTACGACCGTGCAAAATTGCGTCAGCTTAGAGGCGACGTCGACAAATCGACCATCGCGACATGCCCAAGGGAACGCGAAGCCATGCTCGGTGCGATGAAGATGAAGACACTGGCCGAAGCGCTGTTCTGATCCTGATGGGCTCGCGGCCATCGCTGCGGCTGCGGGTGGAGCCGAATCGATCGCCGGAGAGCTTGCCGGCTCACGCGTGGCCGGCCGGCCCGCTCATGTGTCTTGGTGGAGATTTGCCGGACCGGTAACTCAAATCGACGGGCCAAACTCGGTTGGTTGACGGCGTTCCACCATATCAATTGATCGGATACCAAAACTGCATTGAATTCAGATGGCTCCCGGTCTCCCCGGCCATGACCTTCAGCTTGTCTCAGGTTTTGCAACGATCGTCTATTCTACTCATCAACCGTTTGCGGATTAGCGAGGTGACGAGTGCCACATCCCTTTGATGTTGCTCACAACGATGCTTTTGCGAAGCTCGGCGCCAAAGTGCCGGGGCCGCATTGGTC
Source organism: Pseudomonadota bacterium (assembly GCA_021783685.1). The sequence goes on from JAJXTQ010000155.1 coordinate 4,526, forward strand.
AGCTTTCGACGTCTCCATGGATCAGGCGCGCGCAGGTAATGCCACACGCCTCGTCACCACGATCTGGAACTTTCATGCCTGGGAACCAGCGTTTACTGAGGGGGCTATAAATGAAGACGTTACCGACGGGACGTTGTGGTATCGCACAAAACAGCCACCGCTTCATGATGCGCCAAACTGGACTGCACATTGGAACCGCGTTCAGCTTGCGCTCAAGATGCATCTTCCGATCATCGGCGTGTTGAAAGATGTCCGAACGAACAGATGCTCCATGGAAAATCTTTTCATAATCGATAACGGGTCACGGCGATACCAGATCGACGACGGTTCTCTGTGGCTAAGATTGCGACCGCGTGGGACGGTCGGCTGTTATGTGTGCTTCGTCGATATGAACACCATCGCCCGCGAGTTCCCTCCTGATTCATTGCGGGCACACCACTGCGAGTTCGAGCGAAAAGTCGATAGGTCGCGCCGACTGTCCAGTGCGACCAGGACCCAACGACTGCTGGATGCCCGGCGCCTGCCGGAGCGGATTGACGTCATCGCAAGCGTTTTCGTGCGAAATCCAGACGTTGTGGCGGAAGTTCTTTTTCAGGCGGAAGGCAAATGCCAGCGATGCGCCAAGCCGGCGCCGTTCAAGCGGGCTTCTGATGGAACGGCGTACCTTGAGGTTCATCATCGGGTGCTTCTGGCAGTCGGGGGGGAGCACGCGGTTGCGAACGCGAGTCAGCATTGTAGGAA
>JAJXTQ010000156.1 GCA_021783685.1 Pseudomonadota bacterium
CAACTTGAGGTCGGCCGCGATGTTCTGCGGCGTTTCCCCATGGCGGATCAGCAGCCGCAACCGCCCTTGCGGGTCGTAAGCATAGCTGCTGGCGGTATGGTCTATCGTGTAGTTCTGCGGCGTGCTGCCTGCGACCTTCCGGTAATAAATTCTGAATTCCTTGGCCGTCGCCGCGGTGGTCGCAGTATCGCCGCGCAGGCCGACGAAGGTCGGATAGAACTGGGGTACATAGGCCGCGAGCAGCGCTTGCGTGTCGCGCTCGGGATCGACGGTGACGAACAGCACCTGTACCCGCTTGGCATCCGCACCCAGCAGTTTCATCGCTGCGGCCAGACCCGCCAGCGTCGTCGGACAGACATCCGGGCACTGCGTGTAACCGAAGAAGATCACCACCACCTTGCCCTTGTAGTCCGAGAGGTGGCGCAGATGGCCGGTGTCGTCGGTGAGGGCGAAATCGCGGCCGAAATTCGCGCCGGTGATGTCGGTGCTGACGAAGTGCGTGCTCTGGCTGCAAGCGGTCAGCGCCAGTACGATGAACGGCAGCAACCGCCGCAGTATGGAGATCATAGATAGTGGTCGATCAGCAAGAATGAGAACAACGAGGAAAGATAGAAGATCGAATAGCGGAAGGTCTGCCGCGCCAAGCGATCGCTGTAATTTTGCCACAGCAGCCAGGCATAAGTAAGGAAGATACCGTCCAGCACGAGCGTCGGCGCCAGGTAGAGCCAACCGCTCATGCGGATGGCGAAGGGCATCAGCGTCACCGCCGTCAGCAGCCAGGTGTAGAGGAAAATATGCAGGCGGGTGAATTTGGCGCCGTGGGTGACCGGCAGCATCGGCACGCCTGCTGCGGCATACTCCCGGCTCCGGTAGAGCGCCAACGACCAGAAGTGGGGCGGCGTCCAGACATAGATGATCAGGGCGAGCAGCCATGCTTGGCCGCTCACTTCGCCGGTCATGGCGGCCCAGCCGAGTACCGGGGGCATGGCGCCGGCGAGCCCGCCGATCACGATGTTTTGCGGCGTCAAAGGCTTCAGAATAACCGTATAGATGAGCGCGTAGCCGATGAAGGTGGCGAGCGTCAACCATGCCGTCAGCGCATTGACGCCATAGTAGAGGATGGCCATGCCGGCAAGGCATAGCCCGCTCGACCAGATCAGGGTGTCCCTTCCGGAGAGCGCTCCGCGCGGCAGCGGACGCGCCCGCGTCCTGGCCATGACGGCGTCTATTTTTTGCTCGATCAGGCAGTTCAGCGCCGCGGCAGCCGCGGCGACCAGGGTTATGCCCAAGGTCGCGGCAGCGACCAGCCCGGGGCTCGCCCGTTCGGAGGGAGCCAGCAGCATGCCGATGAAGGCGCAAAAAACGACCAACATGATTACGCGCGGCTTGGTCAAGGCGATATATTCGCCGACCTGATGCATTGCGGGTTGTATGGAAATCGTAGTCATGATTTTCCCCTCATCGTTTCGGCGCGTCCGGCTCAACCGATCTGGGAAACCTGGAGCAGGCGCGTCAAATCCTTGATCATGCCTTTCGGGTCGGCACCGTCATCGTAGCGCAGCACGAAGTTGCCGAGCGGATCGATCAGGTAGATGTGCGCGGACCGATCTCCCTTGGCCGGAAACGCCGACAGCCACGCCGAGTTCCTGGCGCGCGCCACCAATAGTCCCGGATGCTCGGCCAGCAACTTGGGGTCGGGGGTTCCATCGCCGGAGAGCAGCCACAGCCGCCCGATCCGGCTCCTGTTTTCGCCCTGGGTCAAGCGTACCTGGCGGATGTAATAAAGGCTGCGCTGACACCTCTGGTCGCACGACGGCGGCTGTATGGTGACCAGTTGCCACTTGCCGTGCAGCGCATCGCTCGAGAAGGCCTTGCCGGTCAGATCGGTCAGTTCGCCGCTGGGTAGCCGGGTGGTTGCGAGTAGTTCGCCGTAATTGCCGCTATGCGCCGGATGCCAGTTCAGGTAAACGGCGTAGGCGGCGAGCATGGGAAGCACGGAAATCACCGCCAACAGCAGCAGCGTTCGGCGGCCATCAACCAGCATCGGACGAGCTCCTTTTAAAAAAATGATAGACCCATAACAGACAGGCCAGCGCCGCAAAAGCGAACCATTGGAAAGCGTAGCCGAGGTTCCTGTCGGCGCCGGAATCTGGCTTGGGCCAGTCCCTGATCAATCCGTCCCCCGGGTCGTCGCCCTGCCGGACGATGACCGGCTGCAACTTGAGTCCCGACCAGGCGCGGAAGCGTTCCAGCGTGACGTTCTCCCAGATTCGGCCCTCCCGGTAAGTGGTGCCGAATTCCTTGAAGCGCAGCGGCAACAGGACGCTGCCTGAAATTTCGACGTCACCATCCGCGGTCTTGACCTCAGGCAAATGTTTCCTGTCCCCCCCCGCGGCGATCCAGCCCCGGTCGACCAGGAGGTTGAGATCGCTGCCTTCCAGCCTCAATGGCATATAGACATCGTAACCATCCTGACCTTGATGCACCTGGTTGTCGAGGAAGATTCCATATTGGGTCAGCCAGCGGCCGCGGGCGGATACCCGGCGATAGTCGAGCCCGCGCCCGTCGATCGGCTCGCCGCCGATAGCGATGGGTGCCAACGCCGCCAGACTGTCGTAGCGCGCCTCCCTCGCCTCCCTCATGTGCGCCCGATCCAACTGCCAGCGTCCCAGCAGGACGGTGACGACGACCACGAATATCGCGGCGATGGTCGGCCAAAATCGCGATGCCGGCCGCATCGGAGGCCCGTCGGATGCGCTAGACTGCTGCATTTTCAAAGAGAGCTTCCCGTGAGAATCGTCGTCATCGCATTGCTCCTGGCCATACTCGTCAGCCTGGGCTCGGCCTTGTTCTTCTTGTTCTCCGACAAACCCGGCTCCCACCGCACGGTCAGGGCGCTCACCATCCGGGTCGGTCTGTCGATCCTGCTCTTCGCCTTGCTGATGGCCGGCTACCACTTCGGGTTGATCGGCAGGCGCTGATAGCCCCCTGAAAAGACCCGGCGCGGGTCATAGCCAGTACACCACCACGAACAGCAGCAGCCAGACGACATCGACAAAGTGCCAGTACCAGGCCACCGCTTCGAAGGCGAAGTGATGATCCGGCTTGAAATGACCGGCCAGCACGCGGAACAGCATGACGGTCAGCATGGTCACGCCGATCGTGACATGCAGACCGTGGAAGCCCGTCAGCATGAAGAAGGTGGTGCCGTAGATGCCGGTGGTCAACTTCAGATTCATCGCGGCGTAGGCATGGGAATATTCATGCACCTGCAGCGTCAGGAAGCTCACCCCCAGAGCGATGGTCAGGATCAGCCCCAGCGTGAGCTGGACGCGATTGCTCTTCATCAGCCCCCAATGCGCCCAGGTCAGGGTAGCGCCGGAGGTGAGCAGCAGCAGGGTGTTGATCGCGGGAATACCCATCGCCTCCATCGGGCTGAAGCTGCCCTTGAAGGCTGGGCCGGCGTTGGGCCAGATGGCGACGAAGTGCGGCCAGAGCGATTGCGTCTCGCCGCTGGCGAGATCGGGAACCGACAGCACCCGGGCGTAGAACAGAGCGCCGAAAAAGGCGGCGAAGAACATCACTTCGGAAAAGATGAACCAGCTCATCGCCCAGCGAAACGAGGTATCCACCCGCTTGTTGTAAAGCCCTCCCTCCGATTCCCGGACAACCGTGCGGAACCAGCCGGCCATCATGAAGAACAACACCGCGAAGCCGGCGGCCACGACCAGGGGACCGGCGCCGTAATGATTGACCCACAATACCGCCCCGAAAGCCAGCAACAGCAGCGCTAACGCCCCGACCAATGGCCAGTAGGACGGGCTCGGCACGTAATAGTAGCCAGCTTCCTGAGTCATGTCCCTTCTCCTCTCAAGTTGTTGCGCCGTGGCTCATGACGACGAATCTGACCACGACCACCAGCACCAGAACAAACACCGCACCGCCCAGAATTCCTGCCATCACTATCTGTACTGGCTTGAGCTTGGCCATATCCGACTCGCCATGTTGACGGCGACGGACCCCGAAAAACGCCCAGAAGATCGTTTTCGCAGCCTGAAAAAAACTGCCGTCCCGCTCGCTGCGCTGCTCATTCACGATCTGCTCGAAGGCTTGCCAGCCTCAGCACGAGTGTTGCCCTCGACCTCGAAGAAAGTATAGGACAGGGTGATGGTGTTGATGTCCTTGGGCAGGGTCGGATCGACCACGAAGACCACCGGCATGCGCTTGGTCTGACCGGCCGCGACGGTCTGCTTGCTGAAACAAAAGCAACTGATCTTATGAAAATACAGTGCCGCTTCGCGCGGCCCATAGCTGGGAATGGCCTGGCCGGTCACAGCCTCGTTCTTGGTATTCACCACCTCGAACATCGCTTGTGATACCGCGCCTGGATGCACCAGCATGTGCGATTGCAGCGGACGGAATTTCCAGGGCATGTCGTGGACATTAGAGTCGAACTCGACGTCCACCACCCGGCTCAAATCCACCTGCGTATTGAGCGGTGCGCTGTTCGAGCCGACCCGGTTCAGCCCGGTCACGCTGCAGAAGGCCGAATAGAGCGGCACCAGGGCATAACCGAATCCGAACATCAAGCTCGAGAACAGCGCGAGCTTGATCAGCGTCTTGCGGTTATTGGGCCGCGGAGCGTCGCTCATGGTTCGAGCAGCCAGGCGCGCAGGATATAACCGAAGAAAAACGCCAGCGCCACCGCCCCCAGAACCAGGCCCAGGCGCAGATTGCGTCGGGCCTGGGCGTCCTTGTTCGGTGTTTGCATCGTCGTCTCCAGTTCTCTCATTTCACCTGCGGCTGGGTTTCCCAGGTGTGATAGGGGGCCGGCGACGGCACTTCCCACTCCAGTCCCTCGGCACCGTCCCACGGCTTGGCCGCCGCCTTGGGTCCGCCCTTGATGCAGGTGATCACGACGTAAAGAAACAGCAACTGCGAGAGCCCGAGACCGAAGGCGCCGATCGAGGAGATCATGTTGAAATCGGCGAACTGCAGCGCGTAGTCGGGGACGCGGCGCGGCATCCCGGCCAGGCCCAGGAAGTGTTGGACGAAGAAGGTCACGTTGAAGAAGATCATCGTCAACCAGAAATGCGTTTTCCCGAGCTTCTCGTTGTACATGTGGCCGGTCCACTTCGGCAGCCAATAATAGACCGCGGCGAAAGCCGAAAACAAGGCGCCTGCGACCATCGTGTAATGGAAGTGCGCCACCACATAGTAGGTGTTGTGCAACTGC
>JAJXTQ010000157.1 GCA_021783685.1 Pseudomonadota bacterium
CTGCGAAACCTGGTCCAGGCTGACGCCGTAGCGGGCCATGGCGTCGGGGTCGAGCCGTACCTGATATTCCTTGATCGCGCCGCCGAAGCTGTTGACGTCGGCAACACCGGCTACCCGGCGCAGCGCCGGGCGTACCACCCAGTCCTGCAGTGCCCGCACCTCGCGGGCCGGCATGCCGGGCGGGGCTTGCAGCACGTAGCGATAGATCTCGCCGACCGCGGTTGACAGCGGGGCCAGCTGCGGCTGGACACCGGGCGGCAGGCTGACGTTCTGCAGCTTTTCCAGCACCTGGTTGCGGGCAAAATAGTCATTGGTGCCGTCGTCGAAGGTCAGGGTCACCACCGACAGGCCGGTGATCGAAACCGAGCGCACCTGGGTCGCTCGCGGTACGCCGCTCATTTCCCGTTCGATGGGGATGCTGAGGGTGCGCTCGACGTCTTCCGGCGACTGCCCCGGGTACTGGGTCACCACCTGCACCTGCACGTCCTGGACGTCGGGGAAGGCCTCCACCGGCAGATTCTGCAGGGCACGCACGCCGACCACCGCAAGCGCCACTGCCATCACCAGGATGAAGAGCCGCTGGCGGATGACGAAAATCGAAAGGCGACTGAACACCTTATTCCCCCTGCGCCAGTTCGGACGCAAGCAGCAGCGCGCCCCGTACCACGACCTGGTCGCTGGGCTTGATGCCGGAGTCGGGCGTCAGGTAGGCAAACTCGGCGTCCTGGCGGGCGACGCTTACCCGGCGGCGTTCGAATTCGTGCGGGCTGATCTGGACGAAAAGCCGCGTCGTCAGGCCGTCCGTCAGCAAGGCGCCGACGGGCACGCGGATGACCGTGGCGGCCTTGGGCTGGCTGATGGTGGCGCGGGCAAACATTTCCGGCTTGAGCCGGCCGTCGGCGTTGTCGACCAGCGCCCTTACCGGAATGCGCCGGGTGGCCGGGTCGACCATGGCGCCCACCTGTTCGATGCGGGCGGAAAAATCCTCGCCCGGGAACGCCTCGACGGCGAAATTCACCGTCGCCCCCGGCTTGGCCAGGGCGGCGGCTTTTTCCGGCAGATCGATCTTGAGCCAAAGGCGGCGCAGGTCGGACAGGATGAACAGCGGCGTGGTCGCATCCGGGCGCACCTCCGTACCCGGATTGGCCTGGCGGTCGACGACGACGCCGCCGAGGGGCGCGCGCAGGATCAGGCGCTGACCCTCGATACGGCTGCCTGGCGGGGCGAGATTGGCGAGCCGCAAGCGGGCTCGATCTGCCTCGGCGTCGGCGGCGCGGACATCGGCCTCTGCGGCTTCCAGATCGCGGCGCGCCAGCGCCCCACCTTCGAACAGGATCTGCGCCCGCGCCAATGCTTTTTTCTTCAGCGCGGCATCGGCTTGCGCCTTGCGCAGATCTGCGATCGCCTGGCCGAAATCAGGCGCGTCGAGGATTGCCAGCGGCGCGCCGGGGATGACTGTATCTCCGGGGGCTGCGTTCAGGGCAAGGATGCGCCCGGCGAGCGGCGGAAAGATCCGCGCCGTCCGGTCTTCGGCCAGGGCCAGGCGGGCATTCATCGGGTCGCTGGCGGGCAGCGGTGCCAGACTGACCGCTTCCAGTTTGAGAAAAGCCAGCTGTGAAGCATCCTGCGGCAGAATTACCCGGTTGGAGGGCGCCCTGGGTTTGGCCTTCTCCTGCGGGGAGGGCTGCGCGGCGTATTCGACACGCCAGGCGGCGAGCCCGCCGATGCCGAGGAGGGTGGCGAGGACGAGCGGGGCGAGGCGCTTGCTGCGTGCGCGCTGGCCGGAAGAAGGTCGGGTCATGGCAGTTCCTGGAGATTCGTTGCAGCGGCCCAGGCGGCGCGGGCCTTGGCCGCGTCGTCAAGCGCATTGGAAGTGTCGGTTTCGACGGCGTAGAGGCTGCGCCGGGCATCGATGACGTCGAGGGTCGAGGCGGCGCCCTGGCTGAAGGCGAACTGGACCGCGGCGCTGGCCTTGCGGGCCGCCGGCAGGGCTTCGTCGCGCAGGCGGCGGGCGCGCTCGCTCAGGCGCTCGGCTTCGAAAGTGGACTGGCTGAAGTCGGCGGCGGCCATGGCCTTGACGCGTTCCAGCTCATCCTGTGCCGAATCGCGCGCGACATAGGCCTGGCGGATTTCGCCGCGAAAATCGTAGCCGGTGAACAGGGGGACGCTGACGCCGACGCCGACCAGGTTGCTGCCGGGATCCTGGTTGTTACGTTCGAACTGGGCGCCGACGGTGACATCCCGCACCTGCTGGGACCTGGCCAGGTCGATGGCCTTGTCCGCCGCCGCCAGGCGGTGGCGGGCGGCGATGACATCCGGGCGCGCGTCGAGATTGGGCTGCACGGCGGGCAGCGGGGCGAGCCGGGGCCAGGGGTCCGCAGTGGCGAGGCGCACAGCGTCGGATTCCATGGCCAGCAACTGGGCGAGGGCGAGCTGTGCGCGCTGGTGGTCGACCTCGGCCTGGCTGGCGTCGCTGTCGGCGCGCAGGGTGTCGGTGCGGATGCGCTCGACGTCGGACGGTGCGAGGTCGCCGGCCTTCAGCCGCAATTCGGCCTTGCTCAGGACCTGATGAGCCAGGCGGGCCGATTCCACGCTCAGGCGGGCCTTGTCCTCGGCTGCCTTGAGGTCAAAGTAGGCCTGGCGGGCCAGCATGCGCTGCTGGCGCAGGCTGTCGGACGCGTCGGAGCGGCTGGCCTCGAGCAGGGCGTCCGCCACGCCTAGGCGCAACGCCCGCTTGCCGCCGCGCTCGATCGGCTGGTCGATGCGCAGGATGGTGTCCAGGTAGGCGTTGTTGTTGGGATGTGTGGCGTTGATCCCGCTGGTGTTCAGGGAGAGGGTCGGGTTGGGGCGGCCGGCGGCCATTGCGACGCTCGCCTCGGCAGCCGTCGCCGCGCGCCGTGAAGCGATCAGGGCGCGGTTGTGTTCCACGAGCAGTTGCTCGACGTCGGCGAGACGCAGCTGGCCGAGATTCGGGGGCTCGGCGGCTGCAGCCGAGCCGGCCAGGGAAACGGCCAGCAGGATGTACGGGAGGACGGGTTTCGTTCGCATGGGGCGGCACGATAGGGGACGCCACCTTTCGCGACCCTGACAGGGCAAAGTGCGTCGATGCCTTGCAGGTGGAAATGGGTCGGGCATGCCGAATGCGCGAACCGGACGGCCGCTGGCACGCTCTACGGGAACAGTTACGGGTCGCCCCGTGTTGGGCGGGCGCGAATCAGCGGCGGGGCAGGAAGCTTACCCGGATGCGCGCGCCGCCACCGGGGCCGGCATCGGCAATATGGATGGTGGCATCGTGCCGGTCCGCCACCTCCTTGACGATGGCGAGGCCGAGGCCGGTGCCCGCGCCGGGAGATCCTGCGGCACGGTAGAAGCGGTCGAAGATGCGCTGGTGCTCGGCTTCCGGGATGCCGGGGCCGTTGTCCTCGACTTCGATGAAAGGGCGTCTGTCCTCGCCGGTGCCGCTGCGGGCGGTGATCCGCCCGCCCGGCGGGGTGTACTTCAGGGCGTTGTCGATCAGGTTCGCCAGCAATTCCCGCAACAGCCATTCGGCGCCGTCGATCACCGCTGACTCCGGTTCGAAACCGAGATCGATGTCGCGGGCCAGTGCGCGGTCGTACCAGACGGAAGCGTTTTCCTGCAGCAGATGGGCGAGGTCCACCGGACGCCGTTCGTGGGCGATGTCGGCCTCCGGACCGGAGCGGGCCAGGGCCAGGAGCTGGTGGACAAGGTGGCTGAGGCGCTGGGTGGCATCGCGCAAGTTCACCACCCGGTGACGATATTCCTGGGGGAGTTCGGCCGCCGTCAGTTCCAGTTGGGTCTGCAGGGCTGCAAGGGGAGTCTTGAGCTGGTGGGCGGCATTGGCGAGAAAGGACTGTTGCGCCATCGCGGCCGCCTGCAGGTCGTCGATCAGCGTCGCCATGGCGTTGACCAGAGGCTCGATCTCGCCCGGTATATCCCCCTTGGGTAGCGGGCTCAGATCGTGCGGGGAACGGCGACCGATTTCCTCGCTGAGATGGGCCAGCGGTGCCACGCCGTTGCGCACGCCGATATAGACCAGGATCAGGGTGGCGAGGATGAGGAGGACATTGGGGACGACCATGGCGGCCAGGATTTTCGAGCCGGTGCGCTGTCGTTTCTGGGTCGTTTCGGCGACGACGACGGTGACTGGCCCGCCGGACGTTTCAAGGCGATAGCTTGCTTTGCGCACTTGCTTGCCGCGCAGGGTGGCGTTCGATAGAGTCGGGCGGGTTCCGGACGTTGCCGGGCCAGGCTGGAGATCGGCATCGCCCGCCAGCAGTCGGCCGTCCGGCCCGAGCACTGCGAGAAACTCCTGATCCCTGCCATTGCTGCGCAGGACCGCCTCGGCAGCAGGCGGGAGATCCACTTCGATGGCCGATCCCTTGGCATGAACCCGTCCTGCCAAGGCGACCGCATCGTCAGCAAGGGCGTGGTCATAGGCATCCCAGGCCGGATCGAAGGCGATGTGATAGTCGGCAGCGAGGCTGATGACGAGCAGCGCGGCCAGCGGTGCCAGCAGGAAGACGAGCAGCCGCCGGCGCAGGGTCTGCCGCGGTCGGTCAGGCCGGTAGGATTTCATCGAGGCGATAGCCGATGCCGCGGATGGTGCGGATTTCGACGCCACACCCCTGCAGCTTGTTGCGCAGGCGGGAGATGTAGATTTCGACGGCATTGGTGGTCAGCTCGTTGTCCCATTCGCTCAGGCTTTCCACCATCTTCTGCTTGTCGACGACGTTCGGGGTGGCGAGCATGAGCTGCTGCAGGATTTCCCACTCGCGGCCGGTGAGTTCGAGCGGCGCACCGTGCGCACTGGCGGTTCTGCGCGCCAGATCGAGGCGCAGCGAACCCGCGCTCAGTTCGGAGGTGGTGGCCGAGCGGCTGCGGCGGATCAGTGCGCGCATCCGGGCCAGCAGCTCGGGCAGGTGGAAGGGCTTGACCATGTAATCGTCGGCGCCGAGGTCGAGTCCGATCACCCGGTCGTCCAGCCCGTCGCGGGCCGTAAGAATGAGGATGGGCACTTCGATGGCGCGACGCCGCAGCCGGCGGATCAGTTCATGGCCATCCATGCGCGGCAGGCCGATATCGACGATCGCCAGATCGTAATGGGTGAGCTCGAGTGCGGATTCGGCCGGTTCGGCCGCCGCCGTGTGGTCCACCGCAAATCCCGCTT
>JAJXTQ010000002.1 GCA_021783685.1 Pseudomonadota bacterium
GCGCTCAACTGCGCAGGATCCATCAGCCGCGCACGGCCCTGAACGGCCGCGCCGTGCTGCTGGTGGACGACATCCTCGACGAGGGGGTGACACTGCACGCCTTGCAGTCGTGGTGCCTGCGGCAGGAGGTCGCCCTGCTGCGCACCGCCGTGCTGGTCCAAAAGCGCCACGACCGCAACCGGCTCGGCACCCGTGCGGACTACGTCGGGTTGGAGGTGCCCGACCGCTACGTGTTCGGCTACGGCATGGACTACAAGGGCTATTGGCGCAACCTGCCGGGCATCTACGCCGTGCACGGCCTTTGACGGAGGCATCATGACCGCAACGACGCTGACCGGCATCATCGGCGGCACCGGCCTGACGCGACTCGAGGGGCTGGCGCTCACCGAGGACCGCTTCATCGAGACGCCCTACGGCGCGCCTTCCGCGCCGCTGCAATTGGGGCACTACGCCGGCCATCCGGTGGTCTTCCTGGCGCGCCACGGCCAGGATCACCGCCTCGCGCCGCATCAGGTGAACTACCGCGCCAACATCTGGGCGCTGCACAGCCTGGGCGCCCGCCGCATCATCGCCGTGGCCGCGGTCGGCGGCATCCATCCGGCGCTGGGGCCGGCGTCTCTGGCGGTTCCCGACCAGATCATCGACTACACGTGGGGCCGCGCCCACAGCTTTTCCGCGGAAGGCCACGTGCTGCATGCGGACTGCACCGAGCCCTATGACCGCGACCTGCGCGCGGCGCTCATCGGCGGCGCAGCCGCGGCCGGTGTGGCGGTATTGCCGCAGGGCGTCTACGCCGTGACCCAGGGACCGCGCCTCGAAACCGCCGCCGAGGTGCGCAAGCTGCGCGCCGAGGGCTGCGACATGGTCGGGATGACGGCCATGCCGGAGGCGGCGCTCGCCCGCGAACTCGATCTCGCCTACGCCACGCTGGCCGTATCCGTGAACTGGGCGGCGGGTCTCGGGCCCGCAGGCAGCGACATCCACGGCGACATCGCGGACAGCCTGGAACGCGGCATGGCCCAGGTGCGCGCCGTGCTCGGCGCCGTTCTGGGCGGATAAGACGCCCCTGCGGTCATCGGCAGCCGTCGACGTCTGGCGGTCGCCGCAAGCGCCCGCTGATGAACTCCATCAGCCGATTTCCTCATCGAAATAATCGCTGTCGATCTTCGGAATCCGCACCGCGCGCGAGCTGATGCCAACCTCGTGGTCGATCATCAGCCCCGCCAGGCGCGCGCCGTCGACGAGCACGATGCCTTCCACCGATTTGGCGAAGTCGAGCGCCTGCCCAGTGAAGGCGGACGTGGTGATGAACACGCCTTTTTTCGCCTTCTGCCCGGCCAGCGCGCCATAGAACGCCTGCAGCTCCGGTCGGCCGACGCTGTTCTGCCAGCGCTTGGCCTGCACGTAGACCTTTTCCAGCCCCAGCCGGTCGAGCGAGATAATGCCGTCGATGCCCGCATCGCCCGCGCCGCCGACGCGCTGCAAGTCGGCGCGGCTCGCGCCGTAGCCCATGCGGTGCAGCAGATCCAGCACAATGGTCTCGAAAAATGCCGGCGAAACATTCGCCAGCAGTTCCAGCAAATCCGCCTCGGCCGACTGACGCAGCTCGCGCAGCGCCTGAGCCAGTCGGTCGTCCGGACTGGCCACGGCATCGGCCAGCATGGGCGCTGCAAACGCCGGCGCGACGGGTGCCGAGTCCGTGGCCGGGCGCAGTCGGATGTCGACGAATTCCCTCGCCATCCGCTGCACCTGCTCGGCCGGCAGTGGCGCCGGATGGTCGGCCGCAAACCGGACGCCCTGCGGCGTGAGCTGCCAGACGCCGCGCCGCGGGCTGCTGGAAAGACCGCTGCGCTTCAGGCGGTCGTGCGCCCAGCCGGCGCGATTCTTGTAGACCGGTTGCGCGCCGCTCGACAGCAGGAGCTGCCGGTCATCGTCGCGCAGGTCGAGTGCGTCGGCGGCGGCCTCGTGCGCCTGCCGCGCGGGTACGCCCTCAGGATGCAGCGCCAGGTATCGCAGCACAGGCTCGATGAACTGGTCGTAGGTCGGGATGCTCATGACGCTTCTGTACCAACGGATGATCCGGCGATTCTAAAGCCTGCCGGCGCATTGCGCGGGCACCGCGGCGATGCGGGTCGGCTAGGATTCCAGGGCCTGGCCGGCGCTACAGCCCACGCGCAGGCAACAGGCGGCGCACTGCGGTCGCGCGCGGCAGGCGGTCTTGGCGTGCCGGACGAGGAGGGCGTGCAGTTCGTTGTAGTCGCGCGCCGGGTCGTCGGTGTGCAACGTGGATTCGACCTGTCGGCGCAGCACCTCGTAGGGTTCCCTGCCGGTGACGAGGCCGAGGCGGGCGAGGATGCGGCGGGTGTAGGCGTCGATGACGAACACCGGCCGGGCAAGAGCGTAGAGCAGGATGCTGTCGGCGGTTTCGGGTCCCACGCCGTGGACCGCGAGCAGGTCGGCGCGCAGTGCGTCCGTGGGGCGATCGGCCAGCCCGGCGAGGTCGCCGCTCGCCATGAGCCACGCGCACAGGGCCTGCAGCCGCCGCGCCTTGACGCGCGGGTAACCGGCCGGGCGGATGTGTTCGGCCAAGCTGTCGACCGGCAGATCCAGCAGGGACGCTGGGCTGAGCAGGGCGGCTGCGCGCAGCCTTGCGATGACGCGCTCGACCTGGATCCAGGTGGTGTTCTGGGTGAGCACGGCGCCGACCATGACCTCGAACGGCGTCTCGGCCGGCCACCAGCCCTGCGCGCCATAGGCCGTCAGGAGGCGCGCGTAGAGCTCATTCATTTGCGCGGCGCAGGCCCCCGGCGCGGCGAGAACGCAGTGCGCGTCGGCTTGCCCGCACCGGGCCGGGCCGGCCGCGCGCGGGCGGGCTCCGGCGGCGCCACGGGCAGGTCGATGCCGGCGGCCTGGTAGAGCGGCGCGAACTGGGCCGCGGCGAGTTCCACGCTCTGGCCGCGCCGCAAGCCGGGCGGCAGCGCGATGGGGCCATAGCTGACGCGGATCAATCGGCTCACCGTCACGCCCTGGGATTCCCAGAGCCGCCGCACTTCGCGGTTGCGCCCCTCGGCGAGGGTCACGCGATACCAGTGATTGGCGCCGTCACCGCCCTCGTCGGTGAGGCTGGTGAAGGCGGCCGGGCCGTCTTCCAGTTGGACGCCCTGCTGCAACCGGCCGAGGACGACGTCGCTGACCTTGCCGAGCACGCGCACGGCGTAGCTGCGCTGGATCTGCTGGCTCGGATGCATGAGGCGGTTGGCCAGCGCGCCGTCGGTGGTGAAGAGCAGCAGGCCGCTGGTGTTCACGTCGAGCCGGCCGACGGCGATCCAGCGGGCACCCTTCAGGCGTGGCAGGCCCTGGAACACGGTGGGGCGGCCTTCCGGATCGTGGCGCGTGGTGACCTCGCCTTCGGGCTTGTGGTAGACGAGCACACGCGGCGCGGCCGCCGCTTTCAGCGCCAGAGGGCGACCGTCGAGCGTGACCTGCTCCCGGCCGGTGAGCCGCTGGCCGAGCGTGGCGATCGTTCCGTTGATCCGGATGCGGCCCTCGCTGATCCAGGTCTCGATGGCGCGGCGCGAACCCAGGCCCGCCCCGGCCAGCCATTTCTGGATGCGCTCGGGCGGGTGGGCCACAGGCAGGGGTTCAGCGGTGCGGGTCCGCCGCGGGCGTGTGGGTCTCATGAGGGGTCTCCGTGGAAAGGGTTGCGGCGGCCGGATCGACTTCGGCCGCCGCGGGCAGGGGCGGCAACTCGGCCAGCTCGCGCAGGTTCAGATCGGCCAGAAAGGCCGGTGTGGTGCCATAGAGCGCCGGCCGGCCGGGTCGTTCGAGGCGGCCCACCTCGCAGATCCAGCCGCGCTCGACGAGGGTGCGCAGGATGTTGGTGCTGACGGCGACGCCGCGCACGGCTTCGATCTCGGCGCGCGTCACCGGCTGACGATAGGCGATCAGGGCCAGGGTTTCCATCACCGCGCGGGAATAGCGCGCCGGCCGCTCGGGCTGCAGGCGCTGCACGTGCGCGGCGTAGGCCGCTCGAACCTGGAGCCGCCAGCCGCCGGCGACCTGCACCAGTTCCAGGGCGCTGCCTTGGTAGCGTTGCGCCAGCTCGTCCAGCGCAGCCTCGAGGTCGGCGGCGCTCAAGGGCTCCGGCCGGAACAGACCCGCCAGCCGCGGGGCGGCAACCGGCTCGCCGGCTGCGGCGAGCGCCGCCTCCAGGATGCGGACCTGCTCGGCGCGCGCGTCGTCTGCGCTCATGCGTGGTCGGGGCCGGCGTTCATGGACAGCAGCAACTCGGCGCCCGGATCGTCCTGCCGGATCTGCACGCGACCTTCGCGCGCCAGCTCCAGCACGGCCATGAAGCTGACCACGATGCCGAGCCGGCCTTCCCCGGGCGCGCACACGGCGTGCAGCGGAAGCGGGGAGACGGCCGCGCCGAGCCGCATCAGGATCGCCAACATGCGCGCGCGCACCGACAGGGACTCGCCCTTGATCGTGTGGTGGGTGAAGAGCGCGCTGCGCGCCAGCAGCGCTGCGAAGGCCACGGCGAGGTCCCGCGCGGCCACCTGCGGCAGCGGGCGCGCCACCGGGCCATCGGGCACGGCCGCCGCCACCGGGTAGAGATCCCGCTCGAGCCGCGGCAGGGCATCGAGCCGATCGGCCGCGCTGCGGATGCGGGCGTACTCCTGCAGCCGGCGCACCAGCTCGGCGCGTGGATCGTCGGGCTCCTCGTCATTCGCGACGGCCGGCCGGGGCAGGAGCAGGCGCGATTTGATTTCCGCCAGCCAGGCAGCCATGAGCAGGTACTCGGCCGCCAGCTCCAGACGCAGCGACTGCAAGAGGTCGATGTAGCCCATGTACTGGCGGGTGATCTCGGCCACGGGGATGTCGAGGATGTCGAGGTTCTGGCGCCGGATGAGGTAGAGCAGCAGATCCAGCGGCCCCTCGAAGCTCTCCAGCACCACCTCGAGCGCATCGGGCGGGATGTAGAGATCGCGCGGCAGGCGTTCCAGCGGCGCGCCGCGCACCCGGATGCGCGCCTCGAGGCCCTCGGCGGAGGGAGCGAGACCAGCCTCCGGCAGCTCCGCCACGGCGCTCAAGGCGCGCGCAGCCCCATCACGCGACGCACCTCGCCCATCGTCTCACCGGCCAGCGCGCGGGCCTTCTCGGCGCCCGTGGCGAGGATGGCCTCGACCTGCCCGCGATCGGCGCCGAGTTCCTGCGCCCTGGCCTGGATGGGCGCGAGTTCGGCGGTGACGGCTTCCATGAGCGGCTTTTTGCATTCCACGCAGCCGATGCCGGCGCTGCGGCAACCGTCCTTCACCCAGGACTGGGTCGTCGCGTCGGAATAGACCTGGTGCAGCGACCAGACCGGGCAGCGGGTCGGTTCGCCCGGATCGGCGCGGCGCACGCGGGCGGGGTCGGTCGGCATGGTGCGCAGCTTCTGCGCCACCTGATCCAGCGGCTCGCGCAGGGCGATGGTGTTGCCGTAGGACTTGGACATCTTCTGGCCGTCCATGCCGGGCAGGCGGGGAGAACGGGTGAGCAGGGCCGCGGGTTCGGTGAGGATCTGACGCGCGCCGCCTTCGAGATGGGCGCCCAGCCGGTCGCGATCGATGGCGGCAAGCGCCGCAAGCCCGTCGATCCACTGGCGCGCGGCGGCCAGCGCCTCGGCATCGCCCTGTTCCTGGTGACGCTGGCGCAGGGTCTGGAACCGCGCCACGGCTGCCGGCTCCAGGCGCTGCAGGATGGCGTGCACGTGCGCGGCGAGATCCGGCTCGCGGCCGAACAGGTGGTTGAAGCGGCGGGCGATCTCGCGGGTGAGCTCCACGTGCGCCACCTGGTCTTCGCCCACCGGCACGCGGCTGCCGTGATAGATGAGGATGTCGGCGCTCTGCAGCACCGGATAGCCCAGAAAGCCGTAGGTGGCCAGATCGCGTTCCTTCAGTTTTTCCTGCTGGTCTTTGTAGGTGGGCACCCGCTCCAGCCAGCCCAGGGGCGTGATCATCGAGAGCAACAGATGCAGCTCGGCGTGCTCCGGCACGTGGGACTGGACGAAGATCGTGGCGCGCTCGGGATCGATGCCGACCGCCAGCCAGTCGATGACCATCTCCAGGGTCAGCTCGCCGATCTGGCCCGGGTTTTCGTAGTGCGTGGTCAGCGCGTGCCAGTCCGCCGCGAAGAACAGGCAGTCGGCCTCCTGCTGCAGGGCCAGCCAGTTCTTGAGGACGCCGTGGAAGTGGCCCAGATGCAGCGCGCCGGAGGGGCGCATGCCGGAGACCACGCGGCCGGCGAGGGGAGGGGAATCGTTCACAGGCGCTCCATGCAGGCGGCGGGCGGAAAACAGCGGGGATTATACCCGCCACGGATGCCGCAATCGGCGATCTGCCATGACGTCCGACCGTGACCGCTCAGACCGGAGGCTGCGGCTTCTCCCGGTCTAAATGGTTAGAGTAAGCCTCTGTTAAGTTGGCGAACGAAAACTGAGACGTATCGATCACCGGGAGAGGCATATGACCACGAATCGAAACCCACAATGGGATGCGGTGATCCGCATCTGCCACTGGCTCACGCTGGCGCTGATCATTGCAGCCTGGTGGGCGGTGGAAACCCATGGCGAATATCCCAAGGGCAGCGCCGAACGCGCGCTGTGGATGGACCGCCACGTCACCTTCGGCCTCGCGATCTGGTTGCTGACGGTGTTCCGGCTGGGATGGCGCGCGATTCATGCGGCGCCGCAGGTGGCGATGCCGGCGTGGCAACGCCGCTTCGCGTCCGCGGTGCAGGCGGGCCTGTACCTCGTCCTGCTGGCGATGCCGGTGTTCGGCATGGCCGCGCGGCAGTTCGCCCAACGCGACGTCACCTTCGCGGGGCTGTTTTCGCTGCCGCAGTGGGTGAGCGAAGCAGATCCGGCCTGGGCGGAATGGTTTGCCGAAGTCCATGAGACGGTGTTCTGGCCGGCCTTGCTCGTCCTGGCAGGGGCACATGCCGCCGGCGCCCTCTGGCACCAGTTCGGCGTGAAGGACAACCTGATCGGCCGGATGTTCTGGTCGCGGCGCTGAGCGCCTCCCGGGGCGGTGCCGCGCGCCAGCGATGCACCGCCGCTCGGGGACTCGCGCGCGCGGCCCGTTCCTGCCGGCGCGCGACCGTCTTGCATGCCTTTACACGCGGCGCCACTGATACTGGTAGTAGAGCACCGGAATGACGATCAGGGTGAGCAGGGTCGAGACGAACAGCCCGAAGATCAGGGAGACGGCAAGGCCCCCGAAGATGGGATCGTCGAGGATGAAGAATCCACCCAGCATCGCCGCCAGCGCAGTGAGCGCGATCGGCTTGGCACGCACGGCCGCGGCGGCGATGGTGGCCTCCGCCAGCGGTTTGCCGGCCCCGACCTCCTGCTGGATGAAATCCACCAGCAGGATGGAATTGCGCACGATGATCCCGGCCAGCGCCATCATGCCGATCATGGACGGGGCGGTGAAGTGCTGGCCGAGCAGCGCATGGCCCGGAAGAATGCCGATCAGGGTCAGCGGGATCGGCACCATGATCAGCATCGGCACGGCGTAGGAGCGGAACTGCGCCACCACCAGCAGATAGATCAGCACCAGTCCGCCTAGATAGGCGATGCCCATGTCGCGGAAGGTCTCGTAGGTGATCTGCCATTCCCCGTCCCACTTCAGGCTCCAGAGATAGGGCTCGTCCGGCTGGCGGGTGAGGTACTGGATGAGGGGCGCGCCTTCGATCGGGGTTTCG
This sequence comes from Pseudomonadota bacterium, assembly GCA_021783685.1. The sequence goes on from JAJXTQ010000002.1 coordinate 7,747, forward strand.
CCCAGCGTCGCCGCGATTGCCGCCAGGCCGTAGAGCGGGCTGTCGGTGGCACCGGTCACATCGCCCGTGACATAGACCACCGGCAGAAGATCCTTGTGATAGATGGTCTGCTGGCGGGTGGTGCGCTGAACCGTGGCGATTTCGGACAACGGCACCAGCGTGCCCGCCGCCGATCGCAGCCGCAGACTCGCCAACACCTCGGTCCGATCCCGCGTCTCGGGTGGCAGTTCGACCCGGATCGGGATCGGCCGCTTGGCCTGTTCGTCATGCAGATAGGACATGTCCTCCCCGCGCAGCGCCGCCGCCACCGCGGCCGCCAAGGCCTGCTGGGAAATCCCCAGACGCGCGGCGCGGGCGCGGTCCACCGCGACGATCAGCTTCTCCTGCGCAGCCTCGATGGTGTCGTCCACATCCACGACGTCGGGCGTCGATTCGAAGACCTGCCGGACCGTCCGGGCGACCGCCATCTGCCTCGCATACTCGGGACCATAGATTTCGGCCACCAGAGGCGCCATCACCGGCGGGCCGGGTGGCACCTCGACCACTTTCACGTTGGCGCCGAAGCGCCGGCCGATCTCGGCCAGCGGAGGGCGCACGGCCAGCGCAATCGCATGCGAACTGCGGTCGCGATGATGCTTGTCGAGCAGATTGACCTGGATGTCGCCCTGATGCGGCCCGCGGCGCAGGTAGTACTGGCGCACCAGTCCGTTGAAATTGATCGGTGCCGAGCTGCCGGCATAGAGCTGGTAGTTGGCGACCTCGGGCACGGTTTCCAGATGATCCGCCAGGGCCTGCAGCACACGATGGGTCTGTTCCAGCGGCGTGCCCTCGGGCATGTCGACCACCACCTGGAATTCGCTCTTGTTGTCCAGCGGCAGCATCTTCATGACCACGGCGCGCACACCGACCAGTGCAAAGGACAGGCCGATGAGCAGCAGCATGGCGGCGATCAGCGTCCAGCGATTGCGTCGTCCGTGAGTTTCGCTCAGGAACGGGGTCATGATGCGTCGGAACAGGCGATGCAGGAAATCATCACCCGGTTCGGCCGGGGCATGGACCGGAGCGACCTCGGGGAACAGGCGGCGGTACAGCCAAGGCGTGAAGATGAAGGCCACCGCGAGCGAGATCATCATGCCGGTCGAGGCGTTGATCGGAATCGGCTGCATGTAGGGCCCCATCAGGCCGCTCACGAAGGCCATGGGCATCAGCGCCGCGATGACGGTGAAGGTCGCCAGGATGGTCGGACCGCCGACCTCGTCCACGGCCGCGGGAATCGCCTCGGTCAGGGACTGTTGGCCCATCGCCATATGGCGGTGGATGTTCTCCACCACCACGATGGCATCGTCGACCAGGATGCCGATGGAAAAGATCAGCGCGAACAGCGACACCCGGTTCAGGGTGAATCCCCAGGCCCAGGAGGCGAACAGGGTCAGCGCCAGGGTCACGATGACCGCCGCGCCCACCACGAGCGCCTCGCGCCGGCCCAGGGCGATCAACACCAGCACTACGACCGAGAGCGTGGCGAAGATCAGCTTCTTGATCAGGGTCTGCGCCTTTTCCTGGGCGGTCTCGCCGTAGTTGCGGGTAATGGTCGCGTTGACCCCTTGCGGAAAATAGATGCCGCGCATCTGCTCGAAGCGGTCGGTCACGGCGCGGGCGACGTCGACCGCGTTTTCACCCGGCTTTTTGGAAACCGCCAGGGTCACGGCCGGATAGCGCCGGCCGATGGCGGCATCATCGCCATGGCCGGGCCCGATGCCGTAGGTGACGTACTGGCCGGGTTGATCCGGGCCTTCCTCGATCCGTGCCACATCGCGCAGAAAGACCGGTGCGCCGTCGTGCACGCCGACGACGAGGTCGGCCACCTCTTCCGGCGTGGTGAGAAACGTGCCCGCCTGGACCAGGATTTCGTTGTTGCCAGTGACCAGGCTGCCGGCGTCGCTGGAGGCGTTGGTGGCGGCCAGCGCCCGCCGCAGATCGTCCAGCGCGAGGTTGTAGCCGGCCAGGCGGGACGGATCGAAGGCCACGCGCACCACCCGTTCCGGCCCACCGATGATCTCGATGTCGCGCGTGCCCGGCACGCGCTGGATCTCGGTCTCGACCGTGCGCGCGATGCGCAGCAGATCGGCCGCCGTGATCGCGGGGTTCTCGCTCCAGAGTGTCCCGGCGGCGATGGGAACGTCATCGATGCCCTTGGGTTTGATCAGCGGTTGGCCCACCCCCGCGTTGGGCGGCAACCAGTCCTGATTGGAAAAAAACGCGTTGTAGAGGCGGACGATTGCCGCGGTTCGCGGTTCCCCCACTTTGAACTGAACGGTGAGGGCGGCCATGCCGGGAGTCGAGGCCGAATAGATGTGCTCGACGCCCTGGATCTCCGACACGATCTGCTCGGCCGGGGTGGTAACCAGCGATTCGACCTCCGCCGCTGAAGCGCCGGGGTAGGGGATGAACACGTTGGCGAAGGTGACGTCGATCTGCGGCTCTTCTTCGCGTGGGGTGATCAAGACCGCGAACAGGCCGAGCAAGAGACCGGTCAGTGCCAGGAGCGGGGTGATTTCCGAGCGCAGGAACGCGGCTGCAATGCGCCCGGAGAGGCCTAGCCGGGGAGGGGTGACAGGGTTCATTCGGCTTCCTCGGCGCGGCTGGCCTGCTTGGAGGCGATGGCGGCGGCGATGGGGTCGGCCGCGATGCGTTCACCGGCGTCGAGTCCCGCCAGCACCGGCACCCGATGTTCGGCAGTCGGCGTGCCGACGCGCAGGTAACGCAAGGCGATGCGGCCTTGTCCGTCCACCACATAGGCGCCGGTGAGTTCGCCGCGTCGCAGCAAGGCGCTGGTCGGGATCAGCAACTGCGGTTCCTCGCCGCTCACGAAAGCCACCTTGACCAGCATGCCCGGGAAAGCGCCGTAGTCGCCGGCGGGCAGGTCGACGCGGACGCGGAAGGTATGGGTCTGCGGATCGGCGGCAGGCGGGAAGCGGATCGACTCGGCGGGCAGCGAGCGTCCGTCCGGGAGGACAATGCGCGCCTTGCGGTGTTTGCGCAAAGGTCCGACGTGTTGCTGGGGAATGTCCACCAAGGCGCGCAGCCGCTCCAGCGAAACGCCGGTCATCAGCGGTTTTCCGGGGGTGACTGTTTCGCCGATCTGGACGAGGCGTGCCACGACGATGCCCGGATAGGGCGCGCGCACCACCGTATAGCCCAGATCCTCGCGCGCCTGGTCGAGCGCCGCCTGGGCAGCGTCGACACGGGCGCGGGCGGCGCTGAAATCGGCGGACGCCTTGTCATAATCGGCTTTGGCGATCAGCTGCTTGTCGTATACCTCCTTGATCCGCGTGTAGGCCAGTTGCACTTCGGAGAGGCGGGTGCGGGCTTCGGCCAGCGCGGCTTCGGCAACGCTGCTCCGGGCGCGTTGCTCGTTGCCGGTGAGCCGCACGATGACCGCGCCCTTTTCCACGTAGTCACCCACGTCATAGAGCACCTCCGTGACCCGGCCACTGGTCTGGGCGGCGACGGTGGACTGTTCGATGGCTTCGAGCGTGCCGTCGAATGCGGTTTCCCGGGCGACCGCGGCCCGTTCGACCGTGCAGGTGCTCAGTGGCGCATCGGCCGATGTTTTTGCTGTCGCGGGCGCGGCAAACGTCGCATCGGACAGCAAGGCCAGTGCAGTCAACAACAGGCCAAAACGCATTGGAGCAGGCATGGGAGTCCCTCAAGTCTTGACGGCGCGGATTCAGTCGGTCTGACGCGATGAGGAAAACGCGGGGCCGGGCTGCACGCCCAGTCGCTGCAGGATCACCGCGAGCGGACAGAAACCGGTGACGGAGGATTGCAGCAGGTTGGCGCCGACGAAGGCCGTCAGCCACAGCCAATATCCGCTGTGCAATTGCGACAGGATGAGTGAGAGCAGGATCATGCTGCCGGCGATGCGCAACACCCATCGATCGATGTTGGGGCCGGGCGCGCAGGTTTGGGTGGTCATGGTGATGTCCTCTCGCGGCAATCAGAAAAACGAGGTTCATCACCCAAGCGATGCCGGCATCGCCCGGGGGACAGGGGGCTTTCCCGGATTCATCCTGCCAGCTCGCAAAAGTGCCGATGCAGGACCTGGATCAGGTCGAGCGCAGGGCCGGGCATCACTCGATAGTAGATCGTCTGGGAGGCACGCCGGGTGGCGACCAGACCGTCCCGGCGCAACACGGCCAGATGCTGGGAAAGTGCGGATTGAGACAACGGGATGCGCATGTTGAGGGCGCTGACCGACAGCTCACCTTCGGCCAGCGTGCAGAGGATCTGCAGCCGATGCGGATTGGCCAGCGCTTTCAGGAGCTCAGCCGCATCCTGGGCGTGGATGCCCATCTGCTCAGCCGTGGGCAGCGGAAGGTCAAGCGGGGTATTCGGGCGCATATCCGTAAATTCATTTGTTGCTAAATCAGCTGTTACTAATATAATGGACTTCAGGGCCGGTCGCAAATGCCCGCCCTTTACCAGACAAGAAGGAGGTTGCAATGGCACATGTCGTCGTGATGGGCGCGGGGCTGGGCGGGATGCCGGCGGCCTTCGAGCTCCGCAATGTCTTGGGCGCCGGGCATCGCGTGACCCTGATCAATGCCGCCGAGCATTTCCAGTTCACGCCCAGCAATCCCTGGGTGACGGTCGGGTGGCGCAGGCCCGAACAGATTCTGGTGCCGATCCGGCCGGCGGTTGCAAAGAAGGGCATCGGCTTCATCGCCCAAGCGGTGGCCGCGCTGGACCCGCAGGCGAACCGGCTCACGCTCGCCGACGGCCAAACCATCGATTACGACTATCTCGTCATTGCCACCGGCCCGAAGCTGGCTTTCGACGAAATCCCCGGGTTCGGTCCTTCCGGCCACACAAACAGCATCTGCACGACGCCGCATGCCGAACAGGCCGCACGTGCCTATGAGACTTTCCTCCGGAATCCCGGCCCGGTGGTCATCGGGGCGGTGCAGGGGGCGAGCTGCTTTGGCCCGGCCTATGAATTCGCCATGATCCTGGACACCGACCTGCGCCGCCGCCGACTGCGCGACCGGGTGCCGATGACCTTCGTCACCAGCGAACCCTACATCGGGCACATGGGTCTGGGCGGCGTCGGTGACTCGAAAGGTCTGATGGAATCCGAGTTGCGCCAACGACACATCAAGTGGATCACCAATGCCAAGGTGACGGCGGTCGAGGCGGACCGGGTCAAGGTGACCGAACACGACAGCCGGGGCGAGCCGATCCAGACGCACGAAATCGCCTCGTGTTTCAACATGTTCATCCCCGCCTTCAAGGGTGTCGACGCCGTGGCGGCAGTCAAGGAACTGTGCAATCCGCGCGGCTTCGTCCTGATCGACGAGCATCAGCGCAATCCGATCCATCGCAACATCTACGCGGCGGGTGTCTGCGTCGCCATTCCGCCAGTGGAGGCGACCCCCGTGCCGACCGGCGCGCCCAAGACCGGCTACATGATCGAGTCGATGGTCACGGCCCTCGTCCACAACATCAAGGATGCGATCGAGGGACGCGAGCCCAGCCACAGAGCGACCTGGAACGCCATCTGCCTGGCCGACATGGGCGACGATGGCCTGGCCTTCGTGGCGTTGCCGCAGATCCCGCCGCGCAACGTCACCTGGGCGAAGCAGGGCCGGTGGGTGCATTGGGCCAAGATCGCCTTCGAGAAATATTTTCTGCGCAAGATGAAGACCGGCACACCCGAACCCGTCTACGAGAAATACGTCCTGAAGTTGCTCGGCATCGTGCGTCTCAGAGGTTGACCCCCATGAAAGGGCTGCTGGTCTTGCTGGCGATGCTGGTCGCATGGGATCTGGCGGCGGCCGAGGACCCTCGCCGTGCCCGATCGGCCGCAATCGCGGAGCGGTTCCAAAAGGAGATGGGCGAGCGCCTGGCCGGTGCCTTGGCTGCAGGCGGTCCGATCGCCGCGATCACGGTCTGTCGGCAGGAAGCGCCGGGAATCGCGGCGCGTCTTTCCACCGAAACCGGTGCGCGGGTCGGGCGGACCGCCTTGCGGGTGCGCAATCCGGCCAATGCACCCGATGCCCCCGCGCGTGAGGTGCTCGAACGGTTCGCGCAGGCCGTGGCGAGCGGTACGTCGGCTCCGCCGGAGTATTTCGCGGTCGCTTCCGACGGTCAGGCGCGCTATTACAAGGCCATCATCACTCAGCCCGCCTGTCTGAGCTGCCATGGCCAAGCGCTCGATCCGACGGTCGCAAAGGCGATCGCCCAACATTACCCCAACGATCGGGCGACGGGTTTTGCGGCAGGAGGATTGCGAGGGGCCTTCGTCGTGGGATGGCCGGCCGCGGGAGGAGAATGACCATGATCCGCAACTGTCGGCATTGTGGCGCCAGAAACCGGATACCGGAACGTCATTTGGCCGATACCGGCCAGTGCGGTGCCTGCAAACAGGTCCTGCCGCCCTTGGCCGAGCCGCTCGATGTCGACGCCGATCAGTTCGAGACCATCGTCCAGGCGGCGAGCGTGCCGGTGCTGGTCGACTTCTGGGCGTCCTGGTGCGGACCATGCCAGATGGCCGCGCCCGAAGTCGCCAGGGCGGCGGCCAACCTGGCGGGTCGGGCCTTGGTGCTCAAGGTCAACACTGAGCAGCACCCGGAAATCGCCTCTCGCTATCAGGTGCGCAGCATCCCGAATTTCGCCCTGTTCCGCTCGGGTCGACTGGTCTGGCAGCAGGCCGGATTGCTGCGTCATCACCAGCTGGAGCAGATTGCCGCAGGCGCTTGATCCAGCTGGCAGCATCTGGGGACGGACGATCCGGCGCCGGCGAGGTTCAGCAAAGCGCCCCGCCAGCGGTTGCAGCAGGCGGCAAGTTGAAGACGGATTCATGACAACCCTGCTAGAAGGGGGGCGGAGAAGGCCATGCGTCGAGGTTTTGTGAGCGTTTTGACTGCCGGATGGCTCATCAGCCCCGCCTGGGGAGGGGAGCTTGCGGATGTACTGCGGGAGACGCGCGATCATCCTGCGCTGGCAGCCGCCGCAAGCCGCGTCGACGCGGCGGAGGATGCCCTGTCCGCGGCGCGCCGCCGTTCGCTCGGCTCGGGCGGCGTCCTGATCGAGGGGGCGCGCTACGAGGATCAGCGTTTCGTCGGCGTGCTGTCCCCGCAAGCCTTGGCGCGTCCGCCGTTCGCCCGTGACCTGATGACCTACGGCGTTGCCTATTCCGTGCCCATCGACTGGGCCGGGGTGATTGCTGCCGCCCGCAGGGCGGGAGCCTCCGATCTGGCGGCAGCCCACTTGGCCGAACGCCAGACGGCATTGGTGAAACTGCATGCGGCGACCTCGGCGTATGTGCGGCTGCAGGCCTTGCTGAGCCAGCGCGACATCCTTGCCGTGCAGCATGAACGGGTGGGTCAGACCGTCCAGCGCGTCGAGGTCGAGGTGCAGACCGAGCAGTCATCCACCGCAGACTTGCGTCTGGCGCAAGCGGAACTGGCGCGTCTGCGCTCCGATGAGGTGCGCCTGGCAGGGGAAATCGCCGCCCAGCAGGCCATACTGGAAGAAGCCGTCGGCCGCCGTCTGCTGCCGGCGCAAGAGATCATCGAGAGCCCTCCATGGACGGACGCCGTCACTTCCGATCTGCTGCCGAACACATTGGCCGAAGCGCAGGCCCAAGCCGCGGCGGCCCAGGCACGCGAACTCCAGCGGTCTTTGTGGCCGACACTGGCGGCCGGCGGGGAATATGTGCAGTTCGACGGCAATGGTGAGGAACCGGACGCGTGGAGTCTGTCGGCACGGCTGAGCGTCCCCATCGACCCGGCCAGCCGCAAGCGGACCGAATCGGCCCAGGCACAGGCACAAGCCGCTCGCCAGGCGCAACGGGCGGCGCTGCGAGAGGCGGAACGCGATTGGCTCGCGCTTCACTCGGCCTATCAAACCGCACGGGCAGATATCGATGCCTTGGCGGCCGAAACCACGGCCCGGCGCGAAGTCGTGCGCGTTCAGGCCGAGTTGCAGCGCGTGGGGCTCGTCTCGCTGGAAGACTTCCTGCGTCAGCAGCGCGATCAATTGGAGGCCGAGGCCCGCCTGACACAAGCCCGGGCGGGCGCCGTCACGGCCTGGTCGGCCGCTCAGGTACTGCGGGGCTTGTCATCCGCAGCCTACGTCTCGGCCCTGGAGGCTCAGGAGGCGTCGCCACGCTGAGTCGGGCGTGTCGATAGTGTGACACTCGGCGCGACCGTGTCGGCTTTGTCACCTTCCGCGACGATCAGCGGCGGAACGTCCGCGACTGAACCCAGGCGCCGCCGAGCATGGCCAGCACGAAGGGCACGGCTTCGGCCGGCTGGATCAGCAGGGCGGCGATGGCCGGCCCCGGACAATAACCGGCCATGCCCCAGCCGAGACCGAACAAGCCCGCGCCGAACAGCAGCGGACGGTCGATATCGTGGTCGGCCGGCAGGCTGAAGCGCGCCGCCCAGAGCGGCTTTCCGCCTCGAAAGACCCCCGGGAAACCGAGTGCCGTGACGCAGACGGCCGCCCCCATGACCAGCGCGAGACTCGGGTCCCACCGTCCGCTGACATCGAGGAAGGCGAGCACTTTCTCGGGGTTGACCATCTGGGCCACGTAAAGGCCGATGCCGAACAGCACTCCGGCAATGAATGCGGCGGCGAGGGACCTCATGGCAGTACCCCGAGCGTATGACGCAGGATCAGCACGGTCACCATGGCCACCGTCATGAAGGTGAACGTCGCCGCCAGCGAGCGCGGGGCGCGCCGGCCCAGTCCGCAGACACCGTGGCCGCTGGTGCAGCCGTTCCCGAGCCGGCTACCGTAGCCCACCAGAAAGCCGGCGCACAGCAGCGCCCAGAGCGGAAAGCCCTGACGTGGGGCGAATGCGAGCCGGTCGATCGGCAGCATCAGAAGGGTCCCGACCGCCAGGCCGGCCAGGAATGCCAGCCGCCAGCCGCGTTCCGTCGCGTCGCGCGCGCCGAGGCCGAAGACGATGCCGCTGATGCCCGCGATGCGACCGATGCTCAGCAGCAGCAGGAGCGCGCTGAGGCCGATCAAAAGTCCGCCCAGTACGGCGAGGGATGAGCCAAGAATAGTCATGGGGATCAATGGGACCTTGAAGTCGGATGACGCGGCCCAATTGTATGTCAGTCCGAAGCCGCGACGCGGGACCGCCTGCCGGACACCGTCCCTCCGGTGTCTCATCGGAGGGGATCGGCGGTTTGGAGGCATGATGTATACTCGCCTTTCAGGCAAGGCCACGCGGCCGGGCTTGGTCGCACCCCGCGTCGGCGAAAGTGGCGGAATCGGTAGACGCGCTGGATTTAGGTTCCAGTGGGCTGGCCCCGTGAGAGTTCGAGTCTCTCCTTTCGCACCATGGCAATTGGCACGGGATTTGGTTGCATGTTCTGAGCGGCATGCCGTTTTTGATCGATGTCGGAGTAACGAGCGAATGCAGAGCGCAGTTGAAGTCACCGGAGCCCTGGAACGTCGGATCCGTGTGCAGGTACCCGCCCAGGAAGTGGATCGTCAGGTCGAGGACCGGCTGCGCTCGCTGGGCCCACGCGCACGAATCAAGGGATTCCGGCCGGGCAAGGCGCCGCTTTCCGTGATCCGCCGTCAATACGGCGACCAGGTCCGCCAGGAAGTGGTGGAGGAGGTCCTGCGCGCGTCCTACGCCACCGCGATCCAGGATCAGGGCCTGCAGCCCGCCGGTTCGCCACAGATCGAGGCCGAATCACTGGCGCCAGGCGCTGATCTGACCTATACCGCAGTCATCGAGGTGTATCCGGACATCGAACTGGCGACCATCGAGGACCAGCGCATCGAGCGACCGCAAGTGACGATCGGCGAGGATGACGTCGATCGGGTGCTGGGGCAGATCCGCGAGCAACAGGCCCATTACCATGCGGTCGAGCGCCCGGCACAGGCCGGTGATCGGCTGACGATGGATTTCGAGGGAACCATCGATGGGGTTCCCTTCTCGGGCAATCGCGGCGAAGGCGTCGAAATCGAACTGGGCGCGGGGCGTCTGCTGGCCGATTTCGAGAATGGCCTCCTGGGTGCCGCGCCGGGTCAATCGCTGGATGTGCCGCTGACGTTCCCGGAGGATTACCCGTCTGCGGAAGTTGCCGGCAAGACGGCCCTGTTCAAGGTCGTGGTTCACGAAGTGGCCGAGAAACACCTGCCCGCACTGGACGATGACCTCGCCGCCGCGGCGGGCGTCGATGAAGGCGGGCTAGAGGCCCTCCGGGCCCGCATCCGGGAGCGTCTGGAGGTGCAGGCGGAACAAGCCACGGCTGCGCGGATCAAAGAACGCGTCATGGAAGTGTTGCTGAACCTGCATGATGTCCCCGTGCCGGGCGCCCTGATCGAGCAGGAAGTCGATCGACTGATGGGCGAAATGGCCCAGCGCATGGGCTTGCGGCCTCAGCAGGGCGGCCAGTTGCCACGCGAAATGTTTGCCGATCGTGCGCGGCGTCGAGTGGGCCTAGGGCTGATCGTCGGCGAGTGGATCAAGCGCGAGGGCATTCAGCCGGACCCCGCGCGCGTCGATAGCATGATTGCGTCCCTGGTCGCGAACCATGATCAGCCCGATGCGCTGGCCCAGGCCTACCGTGGCAATCGGGACGTCATGCAGCGCATTCACGGCGCCGTGCTGGAAGATCAGGTCGTCGATCGACTTCTGGAGAAAATGACGGTGTCGGACGTGCCGACCTCGTTCCAGGATCTGATGAGCAATCCCGGCGCGCTCGCCGGCGAGGAGATGTAATGCCGTCACCGTATTCGGAGAATCCGTTCTCCGTGCAGGCCAATCTGGTACCCATGGTGGTCGAACAGACCCCTCGCGGCGAACGCGCCTTCGACATCTTTTCGCGGCTGCTGAAGGAGCGCCTGATCTTCGTCGTCGGGCAGGTCGAGGATCACATGGCCAACCTCATCGTGGCCCAGATGATGTTCCTCGAATCGGAGAATCCGGACAAGGACATTCACCTGTACATCAATTCGCCGGGCGGATCGGTCACGGCCGGACTGGCCATCTATGACACCATGCAGTTCATCAAGCCAGCCGTGAGCACGATTTGCGTCGGCCAGGCTGCGAGCATGGGCGCGGTGCTGCTCGCGGCGGGCGCGAAGGGCAAGCGCTTCTGCCTGCCGCATTCGCGCATGATGATCCACCAGCCCTTGGGCGGATTTCAGGGGCAGGCTGCGGACTTCGAGATTCACGCCCGCGAAATCCTGTTCATACGGGATCGACTCAATGCGATTCTGGCCCGGCATACGGGCCAGGACATCCACCGGATCGAGCAGGACACCGATCGGGATCGGTTCATGAGTGCCGAGCAGGCGATGGAATATGGGCTCGTCGATGGCATCCTGACCAGCCGGGAATTGCCCGGCGAGCGGACGTGACGGCCCAAGGTCCGGCTTAGCGCACCAACTGGCACGACCAATGCAAAGAGTTTAGCCAAGAGACGGCAACGGTGAGGGACGGGAGATGAGCGAAGACACGCGCGGGAAAAGCACCGAGAGCGGGAAATTGCTGTACTGCTCTTTTTGCGGGAAAAGTCAGCATGAAGTGCGCAAGCTGATCGCCGGCCCATCGGTATTCGTTTGCGACGAGTGCGTCGAGTTGTGCAACGACATCATCCGCGAGGAACTTCAGGACAAGGCCGAGTCGGACCGCAACCGCCTGCCCAAGCCGAAGGAAATCAAGAAAGTTCTGGACGAGTATGTCATCGGACAGGAGTCGGCCAAGAAGATCCTGGCCGTCGCCGTCTACAACCATTACAAGCGTATCCAGGCCAAGGGCGCGGGCAAGGATCAGGTCGAACTTTCCAAGAGCAACATCCTCCTCATCGGACCCACGGGCTCCGGCAAGACCCTGCTGGCCGAGACGCTGGCGCGGATCCTGAATGTGCCCTTCACCATTGCCGACGCCACCACGCTGACCGAGGCGGGATATGTCGGCGAGGATGTGGAAAACATCATCCAGAAGCTGCTGCAGAAGTGCGAATACGACGTCGAGAAGGCGCAGACGGGCATCGTCTACATCGACGAGATCGACAAGATTTCGCGCAAGTCGGACAACCCGTCCATCACGCGTGACGTCTCCGGAGAAGGCGTCCAGCAGGCGCTGCTGAAGCTGATCGAGGGCACCATGGCCTCGGTGCCGCCGCAAGGTGGCCGAAAACACCCGCAACAGGAATTCCTGCAGGTCGACACCCGCAACATCCTGTTCATCTGCGGCGGCGCATTTGCCGGCCTGGACAAGATGATCGCGCGGCGCACCCAGACCGGTGGCATCGGATTTTCTGCCGACATCAAGCGCGCCGATGCCGATCGTGACACGTTGCATCTGCTCAGCGGGGTGGAACCCGAAGATCTGGTCAAGTACGGACTCATCCCCGAGTTCGTCGGCCGGCTTCCGGTCGTCGCGACGCTCGAGGAACTGGACGAAGCGGCCCTGATGCGCATCCTGATCGAACCCAAGAATGCCTTGTCGCGCCAGTACCGCAGACTCTTTGAAATGGAAGGTTGCGATCTGGAGTTCACCGAAGATGCCCTGCGGACGGCAGCCCGCAGGGCGATGGAACGCCGCACCGGCGCCCGCGGCCTGCGGACCATCCTCGAGACGGCCCTGCTCGACGTCATGTACGAGTTGCCTTCGATGAGCAACGTGCGCAAGGTCGTCGTCGATACCGGAACGGTGCTCGGTGAATCACCGCCCTTCATCCTCTATCGGAACGACGCCAGCGACCTTCCGCCACAGGCAGCGGCAGCCGACTGAGCAGCAACGTGTGCGGGCACACGCTTGAAATCCCGCGCCAATGCCCCCACTTCAGGTTCAGGTTCCGATCTGAACATCGCCACTGGCTGCTCGGCCCCGCTCCCCGCGGGCAGCCACCCTTTCGAGGTGACGCCGCATGAAATCCCATGACTCCAGGTCGCTTGCTGCCGAAGGCCCCCAGTTTACGGCGCCGCTGTTGCCGCTGCGTGACGTGGTGGTCTATCCCCACATGGTGATCCCGCTGTTCGTTGGACGGGAAAGGTCCATCCACGCCCTCGAAGCCGCGATGGAAGGCGATCGCAAGGTGCTGCTGGTGGCTCAGGTGAGCGCCGAAAAGGATGACCCCGTCCAGGAAGACCTTTATGTGCTGGGGACCGAGGCCACCGTGCTCCAGTTGCTGAAGCTGCCGGACGGCACCGTGAAGGTGCTGGTCGAGGGGTTGCGGCGCGCCAAGCTGGAACACGTCGAAGAAGACGCGGCAAGTTACCTGCTTGGACAGTACCGTGCCGTCGCGAACGTCGGCTACGAAAAGAATCGCGAGCTCGAGGTTCTGGTCCGGTCGGTGCTCAACCTCTGCGATCAGTTCGTCAAGTTGAACAAGAAGATTCCGCCGGAGGTACTGACGACGCTGGCCGCCATCGAAGATGCGGGCCGTCTCGCCGACACCATCGTCGCGCACATGTCGCTGAAGGTCGAGCAGAAGCAGGAGGTCCTCGAACTCCAGGATGTCACCCAGCGCCTCGAGCGCGTGATGGCACTCATCGAGACCGAGATCGATCTCCTCCAGATCGAAAAGCGCATTCGGGGGCGCGTCAAGGCCCAGATGGAGAAGAGCCAGCGCGAGTACTATCTCAACGAGCAGATGAAAGCCATCCAGCGCGAGATCGGCGAACTGGAAGACGCGCCCAGCAACGAGATGGACGAGCTGGCTCGTCGCATCGAGCAAGCGGGGATGCCCAAGGACGCGCGGCAGAAGGCCGAAGCCGAGCTCGGCAAGCTCAAGATGATGTCGCCCATGTCCGCCGAAGCCGGGGTCGTACGCAACTATCTCGATGCCCTGATCTCGGCCCCATGGACCCAGAAGACGCGCGTCCGGGCAGATCTGGGGCGGGCCCAACAGGTTCTGGATGAGGACCACTACGGCCTGGAGAAAGTCAAGGAGCGGATCCTCGAGTATCTCGCGGTCCAGAAGCGCGTGCGCAAGCTCAAGGGCCCCATCCTGTGCCTCGTGGGCCCCCCCGGTGTCGGCAAAACCTCGCTGGGCAAAAGCATTGCGCGCGCGACCAACCGGAAGTTCACGCGCATGGCATTGGGCGGCGTTCGGGACGAGGCCGAGATCCGCGGGCACCGTCGCACCTACATTGGATCCATGCCGGGCAAGATCATCCAGAACCTTTCCAAGATCGAAAGCCGCAATCCGCTGTTCCTTCTCGATGAAG
>JAJXTQ010000158.1 GCA_021783685.1 Pseudomonadota bacterium
GAGCTCGGCGGCCTGCCGGCGCAGCCCGGCATCTTCGCGCAGCGCGGAGTCCACCAGGCGCGCCAGCACCGGATCACCGGTCTGGTTCCACCACGCGGCGGGAGCTGCCTGCGCCTGCGCGGCGCAGACGCAGCGGCCTGCCGGCGCTCGCGGCGCGGCGCATCCGCTCAGCTCGCAGGTCAGCAAGAGTCCGGCCAGGACGGCCAGCAGGTTCCAGACAAAAGTGCTTCGCACGCTCGTTGGGCGGCAGGAATGACGGCATCCGGGATTGTACGGGTGCGCGCGCGCGCGCTTCGAACAGGGGCCGATCCCCGCAGCGAGGCCCGCCTGAGCGTGCGCAACCCCAGCCACGCAACCGTGGGATAACCGATTGGTTATCGACACAAGCCATAAAGCGTATTTGCCCCTAAATGGGCCTTCTATAGCATCGTCGTCGCCGAGGCGTTGGACGATGGATCGGAATCGTGTGCGGGGGACCATGCATACGGGTATTCCCCCAGACCGAAAATGTCCCGGTTTCCCGCGCCGCGAATACCGGGCGATGTTTTGCACCATGTTGCGTTTCATAACGATGAGGAGGAGATTTTCCATGGCTACAGAAAAACCCCGCCGAGTATTCGGCCCCGGACAGGAATCGCGGCGCAACCTGATCAAGACCGCGCTGGCCGGCGCGGCAATGAGCGCAACCGCCCTGCCGGGACTGGCCCAGGCGGCGGAAACCGGGCAATTCCCCTTCGCGGACCACCCGAAATGGCGTTTCGTGTTCGTCAACCACGTGACCACGAACCCCTTCTTCGTGCCCACCCAGTACGGGATCGAGGACGCCTGCAAGCTGCTCGGCTGTACCTACCAGTGGACCGGCTCGCAGAATTCGATCGCCACCGAGATGGTCAACTCGATGAACGCGGCCATCGCCTCCCACGCCGACGCCATCGCCGTGTGCCTGGTGGATCCGCACGCCTTCAACGATCCGACCGACCGCGCGCTGCAGGCCGGCATCCCGGTGTTCTCCTACAACGCCGACGTGACCGGCAACCACCGCCTGGCCTACATCGGCCAGGATCTGTACAACGCCGGCATGGCGCTGGGCGAGCGCATCGTCAGCCTGGTGGACTCGGGCGAGGTGGCCGGTTTCATCGCCACGCCGGGCCAGCTCAACATCCAGCCGCGCCTGGACGGCGCGCGCGACGCCATCAAGAAATCGGGCAAGAAGATCACCCTGCACGAAGTCGCCAGCGGCGCGAAGGTGAACGAGGAATTCTCGGCCGTCGAAGCCTTCTACCTGGGCCATCCCAACCTCAAGGGCATGTTCGCGGTGGATGCCGGCAGCACCGAGGCGGTGGGCGCGACCATGCGCAAGCACGGCCTGGCCAAGAAGGGCGTCAAGGCGGGCGGTTTCGACATGCTTCCCGGTACCCTCAAGGAAATCCACGAGGGCAACCTGGACTTCACCATCGACCAGCAGCCCTACCTGCAAGGCTTCTACACCGTGCTGGAAATGTTCCTGTACATGATGTCGGGCGGCCTGACCGGCCCCTCGGACATCAACACCGGCCTGAAATTCGTCACCGCGAGCAGCGTCGGACCGTACCTGAACACCACCAGCCGCTTCGAAGGCAACTCGAAGGACCAGAAGCTCATTGCCCGCAAGGGGCCGATCGGAGCGGTCTGACCAACGATGAAAGCTGAAACCAACGTGAACGGATCGCGCGACGCCGGGACGGCATCGACGCGACCCGCCTCGGGGGTGATGCAGGGGTGCCGGAGCATGCTCCGGCGCGCCCTCCAGTGGCGCGAGACCGGGATCCTGGTCGCGGTCGTGCTCCTGCTCGCCTATTTCCAGTTCGCATCCCGGTATTTCCTGTCCTGGGACAACCTCGCAGTCCTCGGGCAGTACGCCGCCGCGCCCGCCATCATCGCCGCCGGCGAGGTCATGGTGCTGATCTGCGGCGAGCTCGACCTGTCCGCCGGGCAGGTCTACGCCATGGCGCCCTTCGTCATGTACTTCGCGCAGCGCGCGGGAGCACCCATCATGGTGGCCGTGCTGCTGGCCATCCTGGCGGCGGGAGTCGTCGGCCTGCTCAACGGCCTGATCACCGTGGGGCTGCGCATCCCCTCCTTCGTGACCACCCTGGGCATGCTGTTTTTCATCAACGGCTTCAACCTCACCATCTCCGGCGGTTTCCCGGTGCAACCGTCCACCCACGGATTCATGGCCGTGGTGCTGGGCCAGAACGCGCTGATCGACATCGTCTGGGCGGTGATCATCGCCATCGTGTTCCAGGCCTTCCTGACCAAGACCCGATGGGGCCTGCATACCCTGGCCACCGGTGGCAACCCCATCGGCGCCGCCGAGGTGGGCATTCCCATCGACGTGGTGCGGGTGGGCAATTTCGTGCTGTGCAGCGCGCTGGCCGGCTTCGCCGGGGTGCTGGATGCCTTCCGCATCGGCTCCATCGATCCCTTGGCGGGCGGCTCGCAGATCATGTTCATGGCCATCGCCTCCTCGGTGATCGGCGGCACCCTGCTCACCGGCGGCTCCGGCACCGTGATCGGCGCGCTGCTGGGGGCCGTGGCCCTGGGCGTGCTCAAGGACGGCTTCACCATCCTCGGGGTCAGCGCCTACACCTTCGACATGATCCTGGGCGCGGCGATCGTGGTGACCATGTTCATGAACGTGCGCCTGAACCGCATGCGCGAACGGGGGAGCAAGTGATGTCCGATTCCGATACCCGGCCCCCGGCTCCCGCCGGCGGCGATGACGTGCTGCGCGGCGAGCACCTGTCCAAGCGCTTCGGCGCGGTCACCGCGCTCCAGGACGTGAACTTCCGGCTGCGTCGCGGCGAAGTGCTGGCCCTGCTGGGCGACAACGGCGCCGGCAAGTCCACCCTGATGAAAATCCTCACCGGCTACCAGCAGCCCAGCAGCGGCCAGCTGTTCCTGGACGGCAAGCCGCTGAAGCTCGAATCGGTGGGGCATGCCCGCGAATGCGGCATCGAGACGGTCTACCAGGACCTGGCGGTGGTCAGCGGCCTGAGCGTGTTCCGCAACATGTTCCTGCGGCGCGAGCTCACCCGGGGAGGCTTCCTGCGCATCCTGGACGACCGCACGATGCGCAAGCAGGCGGCCGAGCACCTGCGGCGCATCGGGGTCAACGTGCCCTCGGTGGACGTGGAGATCGCCAAGCTCTCCGGCGGCCAGCGCCAGGCGGTGGCGGTGGCGCGCGCGGTCTACACCAAGGCGCGCATCCTGCTGCTCGACGAGCCGACGGCCGCCATGGGCGTGCGCGAGAGCGCGCAGATCCTCGACCTGATCAAGCGCCTGCGCGACACGGGCGAGGTCTCGGTGATCATCGTGGCGCACAACTACGCCCAGGTGTTCGACGTCTGCGACCGGGTCAACCTGCTGCAGAACGGGCGCATCACCTTCGACCGCGACACCCGCGACACCTCGATCCAGGAACTCACCGACATCGTGGTCAACGAGTATCGCCAGGCCCGCCAGCCTGCCGCCGCCGCCTGAGATGGCCCCGGAGCCGGGCAGGAAGCCCGGCTCCGGGGCCCTATGCGCCTTCAGGACGACACCCAGCCCCCGTCGACGATGAATTCCTGCGCGTTGCACAACGCGCTGTCGTCGGCGGCCAGGAACAGGGCCATGGCGGCCACATGTTCCGGACGCACGCGGGTCTTGAGGAACTGGTTGGCGTCGATCACCTTCTCCGACTCGGGGTTCACCCACAGGCGCAGCTGGCGCTCGGTCATGACCCAGCCGGGCACCAGGGTGTTGACCCGGATGTTGTGCACCCCGAGGTCGCGCGCCAGGCTGCGCGTGAGGCCGTGCGCGGCGGCCTTCGCGGCCGCGTACACGGGCACGTTGGCGGTGCCCATGCGCCAGCTCACCGAACCGAAATTGATGATGGAGCCCCCTCCCAGCGCCTGCATCTGCGGCGCCACCGCCTGCGCGGCGAAGAACATCGGGCGCAGGTTGACGGCCATGCGCT
Organism: Pseudomonadota bacterium; assembly: GCA_021783685.1. The sequence continues at coordinate 4,001 of JAJXTQ010000158.1, forward strand.
CGTCCCAGTAGTCGACGCTCACGTCCTCGATGCGGTGGCGGTCGTCGCTGGCCGCGTTGTTCACCAGCACCGAGATGTCGCCGTGAAGCCGGCGAGCCGCCTCGATGCAGGCCTGCAGCGCGGAGACGTCGCGAAGGTCGCAAGGCATGAATTCGGGACGAATCCCGGTTTGCGCCTGCACCGACTCGACCAGTTCCCGGCTGGCCTGCTCGGCGATATCCACGAAAACCACCCGGGATTTCTGGCGCGCGAATTCCCGGGTCAGACTCGCGCCGATGCCGCTGCCCCCGCCCGTGATGAACACGCTGCGCCCCTGCAGACTGGGATAGACGGCCCCCTGATCGATCATGTCGCTACTCCTGCGTGGTGTGTGTGTGCCCGGTATTGGACCTGCGAAAAACCCCCGTGCGGATGTCAAAACCATGATTGCTGAATAAGGAAAGCGGCATTAACGCCCCCGGGCCCGGTTGCTAGCATCCCCCGACATGTTCCGATTCAAAGAAAACGGCCTCGCGCCGGGAAAGGCCTGAAGGGATGAAAGACAGCAAGAAGCCGGCACGGCGCAGCCAGGAGTGGTTCGGACGCGAGGATCGCGACGGCTTTGTGTACCGCAGCTGGATGAAGAACCAGGGGCATCCGCACGACCTGTTCGACGGGCGCCCGGTGATCGGCATCTGCAACACCTGGTCCGAGCTCACCCCCTGCAACGCGCACCTGCGCGAGCTGGCCGACTGGGTCAAGCGCGGGGTCTGGGAGGCCGGTGGTTTTCCGCTGGAATTTCCCGTCATGTCCCTGGGCGAGACCCAGCTGCGCCCCACGGCCATGCTGTTCCGCAACCTGGCGAGCATGGACGTGGAGGAATCCATCCGCGGCAACCCCATCGACGGCGTGGTGCTGATGATGGGATGCGACAAGACCACGCCCTCGCTGATGATGGGTGCCGCCAGCGTCGACCTGCCCACCATCGGCCTGTCGGGCGGGCCCATGCTCAGCGGGCGATTCCGCGGCGCCAAGCTGGGCTCGGGCACGGGGGTCTGGCGCATGTCCGAGGAAGTGCGCGCGGGCACCATGACCATGGAGGAATTCGTGGAGGCCGAGTCCTGCATGCACCGCTCCAAGGGGCATTGCATGACCATGGGCACGGCC
>JAJXTQ010000159.1 GCA_021783685.1 Pseudomonadota bacterium
CGACGCCTATCACCAGGCGCTGCGCGAGCTCCTGGCGGCGGGCGAGCGCTACGGGCAGATCGACTTCGGTCAGGGTCAGCGCGTGCTGCTCGAGTTCGTTTCCGCCAACCCCACCGGGCCGCTGCACGTCGGCCATGGTCGCGGCGCCGCCTATGGCGCCAGTCTGGCCAACGTCCTGCGCACGGCGGGCTATCGGGTCGAGTGCGAGTACTACATCAACGACGCCGGCCGGCAGATGGACATCCTGGCGGCGAGCGTCTGGCTGCGCTATCTCGAGCTGTGCGGTGAAACGCTGACCTTCCCCGCCAACGGCTACCGCGGCGATTACCTGCTGCCGATCGCGCACGATCTGCTGGCGCAGGCGGGCATGACCCTGCGGCATCCGGCGGCGGCGGTGTTTGCAGGACTGCCGCCCGATGAACCCGACGGCGGCGATCGCGAACGCTATATCGATGCCCTGGTCGCCCGGACACGGGAGTTGCTCGGCGAAGCCGGTTACGCGCGGGTGTTCAACGCCGGGCTCGACTCCATCCTGTCGGACATCCGCGACGATCTGGCCGAGTTCGGCGTCACCTACGATCGCTGGTATTCCGAGCGCAGCCTCGCCATGAGCGGCGCGCTGGAAGGCACGCTGCAGACGCTGCGCGAGAGCCCTCACACGGAAATGCGCGACGGCGCCCTGTGGTTTCGCGCCACGGCGTTCGGCGATGAGAAGGATCGCGTGGTGGTGCGCGAAAATGGCGCGCCCACCTATTTCGCCTCCGACATCGCCTATCACCTCGACAAATACCGGCGCGGCTTCGATCGTCTGATCGACATCTGGGGCGCGGATCATCACGGCTACGTGCCGCGCGTGAAGGCCGCCCTCACGGCCCTGGGCGAGGAGGCCGACCGGCTCAGCGTGCTGCTGATCCAGTTCGCCATCCTCTACCGCGGCAAGGAGAAGGTGTCCATGTCCACACGGGCCGGCGAGTTCGTGACCTTGCGCGAGCTGCGCGCCGAGGTCGGCAACGACGCGGCGCGGTTCTTCTACGTGTTGCGTTCGCATGAGCAGCACCTGGACTTCGATCTGGAACTCGCCAAGTCGCAGAGCGCCGACAACCCGGTCTACTACGTGCAATATGCCCACGCCCGCGTGTGCAGCGTATTCGGCCAGCTCGCGGAGCGCGGCGCGTCCTTCGATGCCGCCGCCGCCGATCTCGCGCAACTGACCAGCCCGCACGAAACCGCGCTGCTGGTGGCGCTGTCGCGCTACCCCGAGACCATCGAGGCCGCCGCTCGGCAATGCGCGCCGCACCACCTCGCCCACTACCTGCGCGATCTGGCGCAGGATTTCCATGCCTATTACAACGCCCAGACCTTCCTCGTGCCCGATGCCGGACTGCGCAACGCGCGTCTGTGCCTGATCGCCGCCGCGCGCCAGGTGTTGCGCAACGGGCTCGGTGTGCTGGGCGTTTCGGCACCCGAACGGATGTAGAGATGGCCGGTCGCCCGCGTCCCCAACCCTCGCGTCGCCCGGCAGCGCGCAACCGGCGACGATCCGCAGGCTACCCGGCACGGGTGAGCCTGCCGGGCTGGGCCTGGTTGCTGCTGGGGCTCGCCTTGGGGGCAGCCGGTGCCGCGCTGTTCTACATCGTTCAGAACCAGCCCGCGCGCCAGCCGATCGTGCAGGCGCCGGCCGGCACGCCGGCACCCGCAGCGACGCCACCGCAAAGCGCGCCGGCTCCGAAGGTGCCGTCCGCGGCGGCCCGGCCCGACCCCGATCGGTTCGAGTTCTACGAGTTGTTGAAGGAAGGCGAACAGATCGTTTCCGTGCCCGAAAAAGGCAAGGCGGCGCCGGCGGTATCGGCGCCCGCCGCCCGCACCCCGGCCGCTCCGACCCCGGCAGCCGAACCCGCCACCGTCGCGCCCGCGTCCCCGCCGGCGCGTTACATTTTGCAGGTGGGCTCCTACCGGACGTTCGAAGACGCCGATCGCGTCAAGGCCAGCCTTGCGCTGCTGGGGCTGGAGGGTCGGATCGAACAGGCCAAGCTGGCCAGTGGTGCGGTCTGGTTCCGGGTCCGGGTCGGGCCGATGACCGATGTGGACCAGGTGAAGAGCGCCGAAGCCCGCCTCAAGTCCAATGGCATGGGCGCGCTGGTCATCAGAACCGATCGCTGAGCTGGCCCGGATGCCCGCGGTTCACGCCAGCGGATATTCGGGTCTTTCGTCGGCATCGCAGACCCAGTTGGCCCACAGCTTGCCGTCGCTTCCTTCCAGCAGGCTGATGTAGTTGCGCGTCCGCAGATAGGGTCCCGAACCGTAGGGCTTGATCAGCCGGATGTCGATGGCCCGGTCCTCGCTCAGATACTCCGACAGGGTGTCGGATTCCAGGCCCAGCAGCGGGCCGATCAGCAGACGGGTCGACATGGGCGGGTTCCTCCTGATCCCGAGCGTCGAGACGTCTTTCCCGGCGTGGCGCTCTTCCGGACACGGGATGCGCGACTATAGACCGCCGCGGCATGTCCGCGCATCCATCGGCCACGCTGGCGCCCGGCGAACCCTGCGGGGCTGCATGCGACCCGCGCACCGGACAGCGGTACCGCAGCCTTGCAGGCGATCGAACGGCGATACCGGCGATCGGGGCCTGTCAGGTCGGCGGGCGTCAGCCATGATGGCCCGCCTCAGAAGCCCAACCGCACGCCTGCGACCAGCGCCGATTCGCGGACGGCCTCATCCCGCTCGCGCGCCAGGTCCGCAGTGCCGGCCAGCCTGCGGGTCCAGGACCAGCCCAGATAAGGCGCGAACCGCCGGTCGATTTCATAGCGCAGGCGCAGGCTCGCCGTGGCGCTGGTGAACCCGGAATCCAGGTCGAAGGCGCGATCCTCCCGAGCCGCGGCGCCGAGTTCCAGACGCGGCTGCAGGATCAGGCGCTGGGTCAGCAGCAGCTCGGATTCGGTTTCCAGGCGCGCCGTCAGCAGGCCGTCCTCATCGAGCCGCAGCGTGGCGTCGACTTCGAGGCGATAGGGCAGAAGGCCGTGCAGGGCGGTCACGGCAGCCAGCCGGTCGGCGTTGTCCTCCGCGCCTGCGTGACGCTGGTAGCCGACGCCGCCCAGCAGATCCCAGTACGGGGCGACGAGCCGGCCGTAATACACGTCCAGCCGGTCGATCTCGGTCCGGTCATCGGCCGTGCGGTGGCGCCCTTCACTTTCCAGCCACAGGCGCCGGTCGTCGCCGCCGACCCAGCCGAGGACGTCCCAGGCCAGTGCGTCCTCGCTCGCATCGCCGGCGCGGTATTCGAACTGATCGACGAGCAGACGGTGATGGATCAGGTCATCCTCGATCGGCGCCGGCCAGGAACCGGGTCCCGCAGGCGCGATGGGATCGGCGGCGACTGCCCGGGCCGCGATCCCGAGCGTCGCGGCAAGCCCGAGCAAGATCCGTTCTGATGTCGTGCCCATGCGCCCCCTCAGCCCACCCGCACGATGCGGAACATGCCCAGATCCATGTGATAGAGCAGATGACAGTGGAAGGCCCAATCCCCCGGCGCGTCGGCGGTGATCAGGGCCGACAGCCGTTCGGCGGGCTTGACGCTGACGGTGTGCTTGCGCGGAATGTGGCGGCCCTGACCGTTTTCGAGTTCCAGCCACATGCCGTGCAGATGGATGGGATGCTCCATCATGGTGTCGTTGACCAGCACGAGGCGCAGCCGCTCGCCATACCGGAACGGAATCGGCTCCGGGGCTTCGGAAAACTTGCGGCCATCGAAGGACCACAGGTAGCGCGTCATGTGGCCGGTCAGATGCAGCTCGATCTCGCGGGCCGGGGGGCGATCGTCGAAATCGTGGGCGAGGCGCTTGAGATCGGTATAGACCAGCACGCGATGACCCACGTCGGTGAGACCCGTGCCCGGCTCGGCCAGCCGGTTGCGCTGGATCTCGGCGATGCCGGTGTTGCCCGGGCCGTGCGTGTCGGGGCCGTGACGGGCCACGATGGGTCCCGGTCCGCGGTCGGGCGGTGATGATGGCGCGGCGCCTGCGCCGTGATGCGCGTGGGATGCGGCATCAGGGACATGCCCGGCGTGCGCATCGGCCGTGATCGGCGCGTGCCCGGGATGCGCCGGGCCTGATTCGGCGGATGAGGCGCCGTGTCCCGCGTGCGCCGCCATGCCCATGTCGACCATGGTGCGGCGCGGCGGGGCGCGCAGGGCCGGCACCTCGGCGCGCTGTCCCGGTCGCGGGCTCAGGACGCCGCAGGCGTAGCCGCTGCGGTCCATGGACTCGGCGAACAGCGCATAGGCCCGGTCCACCTCGGGCGCGATGACGACGTCATAGGTTTCGGCCACGGCGATCTGCAGCTCATCCACCGTCACCGGCGCGACGTTCTGGCCGTCCGCCTGCACCACGGTCATCGGCAGGCCGGGAATGCGCACATTGAAATAGCTCATGCTGGCGGCATTGATGATGCGCAGCCGCACGCGCTCGCCGGGAGCGAACCGTCCTTCCCACGGCGCATCGGACGCCTGGCCGTTCAACAGATAGGTGTAGCTGTGGCCGGTGATGTCGGCGATGTCGCTCGGATTCATGCGCATGGCGGCCCAGTCGAGCCGGTTGCGAATGGCGGCGCGCCAGGAGCTCTGTCGGGCTTCGTCGACCAGGCTCAGCAGGGTCGGTTTCTGGAAATTGTCGGCATCGCTCTGCTGCTTGAGGCGCGTCATCATGCGGTGGGGGTCGGTGGGCAGGAAGTCGGAGAGCACCACGACGTGCTCGCGCTCGCAGGCGACAGGATCGGGCTCGGCCGGATCGATGATGAGCGCGCCGTAGTGCCCGCGCTGCTCCTGCATGCCGCTGTGGCTGTGATACCAGTAGGTGCCGTGCTGGCGGATGGGGAAGCGGTAGGTGAAGGTCGTCCCCGGACGGATGCCGGCGAAGCTCACGCCGGGCACGCCGTCCATGCCGGCCGGCAGCAGGATGCCGTGCCAGTGGATGGAGGTGGGCTCGTCCAGATGGTTGTGCACGCGGGCGACGAAATCCTGGCCCTCGCGCAGCCGGATCAGGGGGCCCGGAAGCTGGCCGTTGAGGGTCACCGCCGTGACGCGGCGGCCATCGATCGCCAGATGCTGCTCGCCGATGCGGAGATCGAGCGGGTCCTC
>JAJXTQ010000160.1 GCA_021783685.1 Pseudomonadota bacterium
GCGAACAGCGCATAAACGCTGCCCAGGGTCAGAGCATTGAGCAGTTGTTGTTCGAACATCGGATCGGACCACCGTGAAAAACGCCGCAGGCGCTGGCTGGCGCGGCTGCGGCGTCGCCGACGAGCACTTACTTGCCGTCGTAGAGGGTGAACTTATCGCCTTTGATGATGTAGATAAAGGGCTTTTGTTCGGCATCGAAACCACCGGGCTTGCCGTCCTTGGGCTTGGCCTGGCGGAACTTGAAGGGGCCGGTGACGCCGTCCAGGCTCACACTCGGCAGCGCGTCGCGGAGGGCCTGACGTTCTGCGTCGATGTTGCCGTTTAACTTGACGTGTGCCAGAGCCTTGGCGGCAATGAAGAGCGCGTCATAGGCTTGCGCTGAGAATTGGTTCGGATCAGCGTTGTATGCCTTTTTGTAGGCGGCAACGAAATGCTGGTTGACCGGCGCCGGATTGGTATTGGCCCAGGGGCTGCCGACAAAAGTACCATCACCTGCGCGCTTGGCGATATCAAACAGCTTAGGCGAGTTAAATCCGTTGCCGCCGATGAAGGGCGCCTTAATGCCCAGCGATCTGGCCTGCAAAATGATGTTTGCGGCTTCCTCGGCGAGGCAGGAGCAGACTATCGCGTCAGGATTGCCGCTCTTGATCTTGGTCAGTTGGGCCTTGAAGTCCACGTCGCCCTTGACATAGGTCTCGGTCGCCGTCACGGGAATTTTCTGGGCTGCGAGCACCTTCTTGAAGACGTCGTAACCGCTCTTGGTAAAAGCGTCGTCGTTGCCGTAGATCACCGCCACTTTCTTGATGCCATAGTGCTTGACGGCGGCCGCGACGGTCACCGGCAATACGTCGGATTCCATGACCGAGTTGCGGAAGATGTAGGGACCAATGTCGGTGATGCCATCGGCGGTATTCGAGGTACCGAAGGCTACGGTCTTGGCGGCATTTGCCACGGGGCCGGCGGCGAACATCGAATTGGACAGCGTCGGGCCAAAGATCATCAACACCTTGTCCTGGAAGATCAGTTTCTTGAAGACATCGATCGCCTCTTCCTTCTTGCCTTGCTCGTCTTCGATCACCAGCTGAATCTTGTTGCCATTGATGCCGCCCTTGGCGTTAATCTCTCCGGCAGCGAGCTGGAAGCCGTTGCGGATTGCCACGCCATATTGCGCAGCCCCGCCCGAAAGTGCTTCGGCAACGCCGATCTTTATGTCCGCGGCGGTAGCCGCGCCGGCAAGCGAGCAAGCGGCGATGATGATTGCGAATTTTTGTGGGATGTTCATAAGAACCTCGAAAAATTGGGAATGATCGCTCCGGGAACTATGGAAGCTCGGTTTTGGAGAATACCAAGAACTGGCCTATATAAGCAACGACTATGGCCGCAGTGCCTCCTGAAAAAGCTTCAATTTCCCGCCACCGTCATGCGCTCGACGAGTATCGAGCCCACCTGCTTGGAACCACGCACCAGGACGTCGGAGCCGACCGCGACGATGCCGGCGAGCATCTCCTTCAGGTTGCCGGCGATGGTGATCTCCTGCACCGGATAGCGGATCTTGCCGCCCTCCACCCAGTAGCCGGCGGCGCCGCGCGAATAATCGCCGGTGACGTAATTGACGCCCTGGCCGAGCAGCTCGGTGACCAGGAGACCGGTGCCCATTTCGCGCAGCAGGCCCTGAAAATCCAGGTCCCCCGGCTTGACGATCAGGTTGTGGCAGCCGCCGGCATTGCCGGTGGTCTGCATCCCGAGCTTCCGTGCCGAATAGGTCGACAGGAAGTAGCCGTTGAGCACGCCGTCCGCCACCACCTCGCGGTCGCGGGTCGCGACGCCGTCGTCGTCGAATGGGCTGCTCGCCAAGCCGCACTTCAGATGCGGCCGCTCGCTGATCTGCACATGGCGCGGAAAGATGGCTTGACCCAGGCTGTCTTGGAGGAAGGAGGACTTGCGGTAGAGCGCGCCGCCGCTGGCGGCGTGAACGAAATTGCCGATCAGCGAAGCCGCCAGCGGCGCCTCGAACAGCACCGGCACCGAGCGGGTCTTCAATCTCCTGGCGGACAGGCGCGACAGCGCCCGGCGCGCGGCGTAGTCGCCGATCGCCTCGGGCGAGGCCAGCCGGCCGGGATCGCGCCCGGTGGTGTACCAGTCGTCGCGCTGCATCGCCTCGTTCTCTCCGGCGATCACCGAACAGGAAATGTAATGGCGGGAAGTCGGGAATCCGTCCATGAAGCCCAGGCTGTTGGCCGAGACGAACTGCGACTGCTGCACCGAAACGCTGGCTCCCTCGGAATTCTTCACCAGCGGACTGACGGCGAAGGCGGCCCGCTCGCAGCGCCGGGCGATGGCGATCGCCTCCTCCACCGGCAGCGCCCAGGGATGATAGAGGTCCAGATCGAAGCTCTCCCGGGCCAGCAGCGCCTCGTCGGGCAGGCCGGCGCAGGGGTCGGGCGCTGTGAACCGGGCGATCGCCAGCGCCGCCTCGACGGTGGCGCGCAGCGCCTGCCGGGAGAAGTCCGAGGTGCTGGCGTGACCGCGCCGTTGGCCGAGATAGACGGTGACGCCGATGCCCTTGTCGCGGTTGTACTCGATGGTCTCGACCTCGCCCTTGCGCACCGTGACCGACTGGCCGAAGGCTTCCGAGACGTCGGTCTCGCACGCCGACGCGCCTAGTTGGCGGGCGTGATCGAGCACGTCGGCGGCGAGTTGGCGCAAGGTTTCCGGGGCATAACTGAATTCGGGTGCAGACATGAGGGAAGGGTCCGGGGCAAAGATATAATGATACCCGTGGATACCCCCGATACCCTGCCCGATACACCCGAGCCGCCGAGCAAATCGCAGAAGAAGCGCGACATGAGCGCATTGCAGGATCTCGGCCAGGCGCTGCTCGAACTGCCGGCCGAACGCCTGTCGAAAATCGACATGCCCGACGCGCTGAGGATCGCGCTCGCCGATGCCCGGCGCTTCACCAAGCACGAGGCCAGACGCCGGCAACTGCAATACATCGGCCGCCTGATGCGCGCGATCGACCCGGCGCCCTTCCAGGCGGCGGTCGATGCCGCCGCAGGCCGCTCGGCGGTCGAGAACGCCCGCTTCCATCGCCTCGAGCGGCTGCGTTCCGTGTTGCTGGACGACGAAGCGGCGGCGCTAAATGAGATCGCCGCGGCGCACCCCGGAGCCGACCTGCAGCAGTTGCGCCAACTGCGCCGCAATGCGCTGAAAGAGCGCGAACTGGCCAAGCCGCCGCGCGCCTTCCGGGAGATTTTCCGGGTGCTGCGCGAGCTCGAAGAAGCCGATCTGGACATGGAGGATTCCTGACATGCCGGACGAACTGCTGATCGGCCTGGTATCTATCTCCGACCGTGCGTCGAGCGGCGTGTATCAGGACCAGGGAATCCCGGCATTGCGGGAGTGGTTCTCCACTGCGCTCGCCTCGCCCTGGCGCATGGAAACCAGGCTGATCCCCGACGAGCAGGCGCTGATCGAGCAGACCCTGATCGAGCTGTGCGACGAAATCGGCTGCCATCTGGTGCTCACCACCGGCGGCACCGGCCCATCGGCGCGCGACGTCACGCCTGAAGCGACTCTCGCAGTTGCTCACAAGGTGCTGCCGGGATTCGGCGAGGAGATGCGTCGGATCAGTCTGCACTTCGTGCCCACCGCCATCCTCTCGCGCCAGGTCGGCGCCATCCGAGGCAAGGCGCTGATCCTGAACCTGCCGGGTCAACCCAAGTCGATCAGGGAGACCCTGGAAGGGGTGAAGGATGCGGAGGGGAAATCGCTCGTGACCGGCATTTTCGCCGCCGTCCCCTACTGTCTCGACCTGATCGGCGGACCCTACGTCGAGACCCACGAGGCGGTGGTCAGAGCCTTCCGCCCCAAGTCGGCGCAACGCCCGAAGTAGACGATGCAAGCCTACCTCGACCTGATGCGCCACGTGCTCGAACGCGGCCACGCCAAGAGCGACCGCACCGGCACCGGCACGCGCTCGGTGTTCGGCTGGCAGATGCGCTTCGATCTCGCCGCCGGCTTCCCGCTGCTCACCACCAAGAAGCTGCACACCAAGTCGATCATCCACGAACTGCTGTGGTTTTTGCGCGGTGACACCAACATCCGCTACCTGAAGGACAACGGCGTCTCGATCTGGGACGACTGGGCCGACGAAAACGGCAATCTGGGCCCCGTGTATGGCCAGCAGTGGCGGCGCTGGGCAGCCGCCGACGGCCGCGAGATCGACCAGATCGCGCTCCTGGTCGAGGGCTTGAAGCACAACCCGGATTCGCGCCGGCACATCGTTTCGGCCTGGAATCCGGGCGAGGTGGACAAGATGAAGCTGCCGCCCTGCCACGCCCTGTTCCAGTTCTACGTCGCCGACGGCCGGCTGTCCTGCCAGCTCTACCAGCGCAGCGCCGACATCTTCCTCGGCGTGCCCTTCAACATCGCCTCCTATGCGCTCCTGACGCTGATGCTGGCCCAGGTCTGCGGCTACCGGCCGGGCGACTTCGTCCATACGCTGGGCGACGCCCACCTCTACAGCAACCATCTGGAGCAGGCGAAGCTACAGCTCTCGCGCACGCCCCGGCCGCTGCCGGCGATGCGACTGAACCCGGAGGTGCATGACATCTTCGCCTTCCGCTTCGAGGACTTCAGCCTCGATGGCTACGATCCCCATCCGCACATCCCGGCGCCGGTGGCCGTTTGATGTCCAAGTCACCCCGCCTCACCCTGATCGCCGCGGTGGCGAGAAACAGCGTCATCGGCAGCGACAACGCGCTGCCCTGGCGGTTGCCCGCGGATATCAAGCGCTTCAAGGAACTCACCCTGGGCCACCCGATCATCATGGGACGCAAGACCTGGGTCTCGCTGGGCAGGCCGCTGCCGGGCAGGAGCAACATCGTCATCAGCCGTGATCCTGACTTCTCTGCGCCCGGTGCGACCGTCGTCGCCTCGCTCGCTGCGGCGCTCGCCGCCTGCGCCAGCGCTCAGGAAGCCTTCGTCATCGGCGGCGCCGAGATCTACGCGCTGGCGCTGCCGGCCGCGCAGTGCCTGCAGCTCACCGAAATAGACCGCGAGTTCCCCGGCGACACGCACTTCCCCGATTTCG
>JAJXTQ010000161.1 GCA_021783685.1 Pseudomonadota bacterium
TGGGTCGCATCTTCCAGTTCGACCAAGGGGCCGCGCGGGGTCACGGCCCGGAAAAGCCCGGCGCGGGACGCAACCGCCACCACGACCCATACTGCGCGTTCATTGCCGTTCACGATTTCCGCCCCCCGTGTCTCGAACCAATGAGACAGACAGTAGCACGCATCCCGCGTCGGTCTTTGACCTGGATCAGGGGAGGGCCAGGTCGTCAGCGATCCGGCAGGACGATGTTCAGCTCCAGGATGTCGCAATCGCCCTGATGATCGACTTCGACCTTCACGGCATCGTCACTCACGGTCACGTAGCGCCGCACGACCTCCAGCAGGTCGCGCTGCAGATTCATGAAATAATCCGGGCGCTGACTTTCGCGGCGCTGATGGGCGACCACGATCTGCAGGCGCTCCTTCGCCACCGAGGCGCTGGATTTGCTGGAGGAGCGGAAGAAACTCAGGATGCCCATGGTTCAGCCTCCGAACAGCCGCCGCAAAAAGCCTTTTTCTTCTTCCACGAAGCGCAAGGGGCGCGCTTCGCCAAGGAAGCGGGCGACGGTGTCGCCGTAGGCCTGGCCGGCTTCGCTCTTGTCTTCCAGGATGACCGGCGTGCCGGCGTTGGAGCATTGCAGCACGCTGGGGGATTCGGGGATGACGCCCAGCAGCGGGATCGACAGAATTTCCTGAACGTCCTGCAGGCTCAGCATTTCGCCCTTGCTGACCCGTTTGGGGGCGTAGCGGGTGATGATCAGGTGTTCGTTCACCTTGCCTTCCTGACGCTCGGCCCGACGCGTCTTGCTCGCCAGGAGGCCCAGCACGCGATCCGAATCGCGCACCGAGGAGACCTCGGGATTGGTGACCACGATGGCGTCGTCGGCGAAATACATCGCCAGATGCGCGCCTTTCTCGATCCCGGCCGGCGAGTCGCAGAGGATATAGTCGAACTCGCGCGACAGATCTTCCAGTACGCGGCCCACGCCATCCTGCGTCAGCGCATCCTTGTCGCGCGTCTGGGAGGCGGCGAGGATGGAAAGATTGGGCAGGCGCTTGTCACGGATCAACGCCTGGCCCAGGGTGGCCTCGCCATGGATGACGTTGACGAAGTCGTACACCACGCGACGCTCGCAGCCCATGATGAGGTCGAGATTGCGCAGTCCGACGTCGAAGTCCACGACGGCGGTCTTGAAGCCCCGCAGGGCGAGGCCGGTACCAAAGGCGGCCGAGGTGGTGGTTTTCCCGACCCCGCCCTTGCCGGAAGTCACCACGATGATGCGTGCCAAGGCTGATGCTCCTCGATCGTTCAGTCAAGATTGGAAGGCGGCACGGCTGTCACAGCGGCAGCACATGCAGGTTTTCGCCGTCCAGATGGATCTGGGCCGGCTGGCCGCGCTGGGCGGACTCGAGATCCTCGGCCAAGCGGTAGTAGCCGGCGATGGAGATCAACTCCGCCTCCAGCGCGCGGCAGAAAATGCGCGCGGCGCGATTGTCGCGCAAGCCCGCCAGCGCACGACCGCGCAACGGCCCATAGACATGGATGTTGCCCTCGGCGAGCAATTCGGCGCCATGGCTCACGGAGCCGACGACGATCAGATCGCCCTTGGCATAGATCTGCTGACCGGAGCGCACGGGCTCGGTGATCAGACGGGCGGTTGCGGGTTTCTCGCCGACATCCGCCCTGGATTCGACGGGTGGCGTGCGGGCGTCGCCGAGCACGCCCAGACCCATCGTCCGCGCCTCGTCCTCACGGAGCGCGCCTGCCCCCCGGATCGCGATGGGGACCAGTTCCAAGGCGCGCAGCACAGTGATCAGTTCCGGCAAGTGCCAGGCGTCATCGACAACCGCCTGCACATCGAGAATGACCGATGCGCCCCGGAAGAACACCGGCGCCTGGTCGATGCGGCGCGCCACCTCGGCGCCCAGACGGCCGACGTCGGCGTCGAATACCTTGAGGACCGTGAAGGTGAATCCGCTTCCCTTGAGTTCGCAGATCAAGGGCCGGGGCGTAGCCGATATTGGGCTGGACATGCGGGGCTCCCGGCAAATGTGTCAGGACAATAACAAAGCCGGCGGCTGCCGAATAGCCGCACGGGCTCTCATCGCGGCGCGGCCGCGGCGTGGACCCGTCCGAAATGCCATGCCAGAACGATTCCGAGCACCAGCGCGCCCAGGGCCGCCGCAGCGGTTTCGCCGTTGTAGCCCGGCCGAAAGGGCGCCATCGCGCCCAGCAGCAGACCACCGCCGAGGAAATTGGCGAAACCCCACAACACATTGGTTACAGGCGACGAGTGGCCGACACCCGGCGGGCGGGCGAACGGTGTCGGGAAGGTGCGGCCGGAGAGGCCATGGACGAAGTGGGGAACGCCGTTGGCGAGAAAGACACCCGCCAGAAACCGCACCAGCAAGAGGCTCCATGCCACGCGGGTCACTCCTCGTATGTGTCGGGACTGCCGGTCGCGCCGGATTCAGGCCAGGATCGACTTGGCCCGGATGTCGATCCGGTCCGGCGTCACGTCGAGATCATAGACGATGGGCACCCCGGTGGGGATCTCGAGATCCATGATGTCCGCATCGGAAATGCCTTCCAGATCCTTGGTCAAGGCGCGCAGGGAATTGCCGTGGGCCGAGATCAGGACCTGCCTGCCGGCCAAAAGCTCCGGACGAATGTGCTGCTCGAAGTAGGGACGAACGCGCTCGCAGGTGTCCTTCAGGCTCTCGCCGTGCGGCGGGGGCGTGTCGTAGCCGCGCCGCCACTGCTTGAATTGCGCCTCCCCGTGGCGGGCCAGCACCTCGTCCTTGTTCAATCCCTGCAGGTCGCCGTAGTGGCGTTCCGCCAGCGCCGTGATATGCAGGTAGACTGGAAACTCGTGGGCCGCAGGCTGGTAGGATTCGCGCGGCAGCGTGCCTTCGGCCGGCAGGAATATCGGCGTCCGGCCGCTGCGATTCTCGCGCAGCACGACCTGGAGCGTGGTGATGGCGCGTTGCAGGTGGGAGGTGAAGGCGACATCGAAGGCCCGCTCGGCGAGCAGGTGGCCGGCACGGGCCGCTTCTTCCCAGCCGTCGGCCGCCAGCGGCACGTCGACCCAACCCGTGAATCGGTTCTCGGCATTCCAGACGGATTTTCCGTGCCGGATCAGGATCAGACTGGCCTGCATGGGGAGTCCTTTGGTTGCGGGGATGAGGGGCGGGATGAAGGCGTATTGTAAAGCAGCCCAAGCCGTTGCTGAACCATTTGGGCCGGGGCCGGGTACGCCCGCGTCCGGCGATCGTCCGTCCCGATTCAGAGGAGCCCCGTGATGGGTTGGAACAGGCGCGCCGTGGTCGCCGCCATGGTCAGTATGGCTTTCGTCCTCGCGGCGCTGGGCGCGACCTTCGTCGCGAGTGTCTTGCAGGTCGATCCGTGCCGGGCTTGCGGCGCGCGGCTCGACGTCGTGCTGTTTGGCGCGACCATCGCCGGCCCGACGCTGCCCGTGTGGCCGCTCGTGGCGGCGGCGATCCTCTATGTCATCGCTTTCCCGGGCCGTTGGCGGCGTTTGGCATGGACCGCGCTGCCCGTCGGCTTGATGGTGCTGGGCGACAGCTTGCATCACCTGCTGTCGTTCCGGGCGGGTTGGTTGGTGACGGTTCCGCAGGGGCTCGCACTGACCTGGGTCGGCAGCGGCGGCGTTCATCTGTCCAGCGGCGGCAATCTGCTGGCGACGGCAGGACTGGTCGGGGGCATCGGCTGGCTGGCCAAAAAGACGGTTTTCGACGCCTTGGTCGCGACACGCGGCGATCCTAGTGCCGATCACCCCGGATGATCGACTGGTAACGCGCCCAGGCCTCCTTCGGCGAGCGGTCGGCGCGGAACAGACCGAAATGGGCTTCGCGTCCGGCTTCTTCCGGATTGTCCAGGTACTGATAGAAAAAAATTCCTTGTGCGCCGGCCTCGCGGCTCGCTTTGCTCACAGCCTCCAGATAGTCGGCCTGCAGCCGTTCGGTCCAGGGCGGCACCTCGGTGTGCAGCCCGGTTTCCAGGATGAGCACGGGGCGCCCCTCACCGGCGCGCTGCGCACGGGCGATCTGGTCCTTGATGCGATCGGTCAGGCCGAGATCGGGGATGAAGCCGACCGGGTAGGTGTGCACGCCGATGGTGTCGTAGTCGATCAGGCGGTTCATGCGCTCGATGCCGGATTCATAGACGGCCAGCGGCGTGATGCTGATCATGACTTCGGCGCCGGGGGCCTCCCGATGGACGGCCCCGGCCAGGACCTGCATCACGCGGTCCATGAACGCGGGCGTCCAGACCCCGACGCGCCAACCGATGAGCGCATGGACGTTGGGGATGTTGAACTCGTTTTCCAGTGCGAAGCTGTGGATGCGGCCGGCAAAATGCCGGGCCGTCGCGTCGGCATACACGCCGAGCGCGGCGAGGTACTGCGCTTCGTTCAGGCTGCGCGTCCAGGGTGGAGCGATGGGGCGGTTGCCGTTGTAACCGGCGCCCAGCTTGCCGACGACCTTGAGGCCGCGCCGATTCGCCGCGTCGATGATCGGGTCGAGTGCAGAGAAGTCCAGCGTCGCTGCCGCCGTGGGCTGAATCACGAACCAGGCGAGATCGATGCTGAGCCAGCCGATGCCGGCATCGGCCATGCGATCGATGTCGGCGGGTGTCAGTGCATAGCCCGGCAGGGCCACGTGATAGGCGACCAGACCCCAGCGAAAGTTCTGGGGCGAACCGGATGAATCGGGGGTTGGCTGCGCGCGCGATGCCGGGGTGGCAACGAATGTCAGCGCCACGCAGGCCGTGATGATCAGCCAGTGCTTCGAGCGGCGCTTTCGGCGGATCTTCGGGTCGGTCATGATGCCCCTCGGCATGAGGCAGGAAAGCGCGTCGCTGTTTGCCGGCGCACGACGAACCGCGCCGGATGCGGCCCTGGGCGCCGCATCCGGCCGGTTGGCGTCAGGCCGCGGCCGCCATCAGGTCGGCGTAGCGCTTCAGGTGATAGTCCGTGGTCCCGAACTGCGCGCAGAACATCGTCAAGCGGCGGAAGTAGTGACCGATGTCGAGTTCTTCGGTCATGCCGATGCCGCCGTGCATCTGCACCGCCTGCTGGGCGACGA
>JAJXTQ010000162.1 GCA_021783685.1 Pseudomonadota bacterium
TATGGCGAGCTGCGCCAGCGCAGCGGCACCGCGCTCCCCGAGCGCGGCCATGCCGGTATGTTCCGCCACGCCGACTCGGGGCTTTACCTCACCCATTTCCGCGCCTACAGTCCCGTCCATGGCCGCTGGCTCAGCCGCGACCCGATCCACGAACTCGGCGGCGTCAACCTGTATGCATGAAATTAATCGTGTCTGACCCCGTTTTTGTTTCCGTCTATCTGAACCAACAGCAAACCGGGACAATGAGTGCTCTTAATCGCTCGCGGATGAGCGCGACATGGCACGAGGCCAGCAGAAAACTACCGCCGCCGCCCTCGGCTACGAAGCCCAGCTCCGGCAGACGGCTGCACGGCTGCATGAACGTCGCCGAGGACAAGCAAGTGATGCTCGGTCTCATCTTCTGGAGGCCAACTGATGGCGCGCGGCATCAGACAGTATGACCCCGATCATGGTGGCGTCCTCGAGATCGAAGAGATCCATCCCAATTTCGTCGAGGTCTACTTCGTACCACCGGAGCGGAGTCTGTTGGGGGCCGGGCTCGACCCGAAGAAAGCGAATAGCTACCGGACCAAGCTGCTGGATATCAACGGTCAGCACAATTTTCTGACCATCCATCCGATCAGCACATTCGGCGACCGATCCGATTTCCTGAAGCCGAAATATGGCCAGATCAAGCGGATCACGCTCGACGACACAGACATCATCTTCGGGTTCGACGGGGCCGTACCTGCGACGCAGGAGTACGTGCGCGACGTCCTGGAGAATCTGCCCTCCGCGTTCACCAAGGACTACGCCTACGGGCTTGGCCTTGCGAAGCCGTACCGATTCATCATTGATGCGGTGGAAGAGCTTTCGGATTGCGCCGAAATCGTCATCACCGGCAAACACGCCACAGGCCCCGACCAGAACGGCGATGGAATCTTCTACATCTCCACGCAGGACTTCGAGCAGGGGCGCGTCGAACTGAACAAGATTGACCGCCATGCGCAATCTGCTGTCCGCGCCGTGAAATGGACTGCTGCCCACAATATTCTGGCGGAACGGCTCGGGGTGCCGAAGCAGGACCCGAAAACAGGCCGGCACCCCTATCGCAAGCTGTTCACCGCCGTGGCGGCGGGCATGCAGGAGCTGTCCGAGGAGGATCAGAACGCAGTAATCGGCGCCCTGACCAGCCATGCCGCCGACATCGCTGAGGATCAGCCGGAGAAGCTGGCGAAGCTGCGCGGCGACATTGAGTTGGTGACGCTTGAAGCCCTGATCACCCGATATGAGGGGATGCTTGGCGAGAACCTGGTCGAAGCACGCTGGCAGGAGTTTTTCAACGAGAACCCCTTCATTCTGAACATGGCCTTCGGCTATCCCGTCATCAAAGTGCGGGACCAGGCATCGGTCGGTGGACGCAAGCTGTCAGGCGACGGGGAGAAGATCACTGATTTTCTGGTGAAGAACAGCCTGACCAATAACACGGCGATCTTCGAGATCAAGACGCCGAAGACGCCGATTCTCAACAAGACCCCATTTCGCGATGGCGTTTACACGCCGGCAGCCGACCTGTCGGGTTCGATCAATCAGGTACTCGATCAGAAGTACCAGTTTCAAAAGCAGATTGCCCAGATCAAGGACAATACGCGACTCTACGACATCGAGTCCTATGCCGTACATTGCTGCCTCGTGATCGGCAAAACGCCCGATGGCGATGATCAGAAGAAGTCTTTTGAACTGTTCAGAAGAAATTCAAAGGATGTCGAGATCGTAACCTTCGACGAGCTTTTGGAAAAACTGAAACAGCTAAGTGCCTTCCTGCGCGCCGCCGAAGCGTAGACACGCTAGCCAGACGGATGGTGCTGACCACCCCTACATCCGTATCCACATAGGCACCATCCGCCAATGCTGGAAGCCACGCCCGGACTGGGGCGGCGGTTGAGGAAACAACCGCCATCAGAACCCGACCGGGGCGTGCTCGCGGGTGGCGTCGAAGCGGACCTTGGGCCATTTCTCCATGGCGAGTTGCAGGTTGACGCGCGAGGGCGCGAGGTAGACCAGCGCGCCGCCGTGGTCGATGGCGAGGTTGTCGGCCGCGCGGTGGCGGAAGTCCTCGAGCATCCGCGCGTCCTCGCAGATGATCCAGCGCGCCGTGGCCACCGACACGCCGTCGAAGCGGCATTCCACGCCGTACTCGGCCTTGAGCCGGTGCGCCACCACGTCGAACTGCAGCGGGCCGACCGCGCCCAGGATGAGGTCGTTGTTGGTCAGCGGCCGGAAGAACTGCGTCGCGCCCTCCTCGCACAATTGCGTCAGCCCCTTCTGCAGGGCTTTCAGGCGCAACGGATCGCGCAGCACGGCGCGGCGGAACAGCTCGGGCGCGAAATGCGGGATGCCGGTGAAGGTGAGCACCTCGCCTTCGGTGAAGGTGTCGCCGATGGCGATGGTGCCGTGGTTGTGCAGCCCCAGGATGTCGCCCGGATAGGCTTCCTCTACCCGCTCGCGTTCGCTGGCCATGAAGGTGAGCGCGTCGGCGATCTTGATGTCGCGCCCCAGGCGCACGTGACGCAGCTTCATGCCCTTGCTGAAGCGTCCCGAGCAGACGCGGAAAAAGGCGATGCGGTCGCGGTGAGCGGGGTCCATGTTGGCCTGCACCTTGAACACGAAGCCGGTGAGCGCCGTTTCCTCGGGCTCGACGCTGCGCTGTTCGGTGGCGCGTGGCCGCGGCGGCGGCGCCAAGGTGACGAAATCATCCAGCAGCTCGCGCACGCCGAAATTGTTGACCGCCGAGCCGAAATACACCGGCGTCTGGCGCCCGGCGAGATAGGCCGCGCGATCGAATGCGGGGCTCGCGCCGCGCACCAGCTCGATTTCCTCGCGGAACGCCGCCGCATCGGCCCCGAAGCGCTCGGTGAAGGCCGCGCTGTCCAGCCCCGCGATCACCTCGCTGTCGTGGGCCCGCCCGTCCTTGACCGGGGCGTAGAGGTATACGCGGTCGTGCAACAGATGGTAGATGCCGCCCAGCGCGCGGCCCATGCCGAGCGGCCAGGTGACCGGCGCGCACTGGATGCCGAGCACCTTTTCGACCTCGTCCATGAGTTCCATGGGGTCGCGGCCTTCGCGGTCGAGCTTGTTGATGAAGGTGAAGATCGGCGTGTCGCGCAGCCGGCACACCTCCATCAGCTTGATGGTGCGCTCTTCCACGCCCTTGGCGCAGTCGATCACCATCAGCGCCGAGTCGACCGCCGTCAGGGTGCGGTAGGTGTCCTCGGAGAAATCCTCGTGCCCCGGCGTGTCGAGCAGGTTGACGATGCAGTCGCGGTAGGGGAACTGCATCACCGAGCTGGTGACCGAAATGCCGCGTTGCTTTTCCAGCTCCATCCAGTCGGAGGTGGCGTGACGGCCGGCCTTGCGACCCTTGACCGCGCCGGCGAGCTGGATGGCGCCACCGAACAGCAGCAGCTTTTCGGTGAGCGTGGTCTTGCCCGCGTCGGGGTGGGAAATGATGGCAAAGGTGCGCCGCCGCGCCGTCGCCTCGGCGATCTGGGACATGCAGACTCCGGTCGATCGTCCATTGCGCGGACCCGCAGGCCGCGCAAAGGGTGCGATTGTACCGGATGCGAACCCCGTGCCGCAGACGCCGGCGCGCCAGCCGGGCGTGCGGCTCAGCGCGGATGGCCGAGCCGCATCATGGCCGCACGCGGGCGGCGTAGACCGGAACCGGCCGGCATCGCCCGCGCGATCGGCAGCGGCCTCAGTGCCCCAGCATCCAGGGACGCTTGCCGCCGGGGCCCGCATGGCCGCAGCCCGGCCCATGCACGTGACCCGCGGCCGGCTCGCGGCGCACGCTGCGCGGCTCGCTCGCGCTGCGCTCGTTGCGGCTGTGGGCCTGATAGGTCGCGGCCGAGACCTGACGCAAGGCCGGCACGGAGATCAGCCGCTCGGAGGTGCCGGCGCATTGCGGACAGCCGGCCGGAGCGTTGCGCTCGCTCATGGCGCGCAGCATGGTGAACGGGCCGCATGCGGCACACTGGTATTCATACAAGGGCATCGAGGTTCTCCCGGGCATATTTCGAAGACGACGGTCGCCGGTGTTCAGCCGGCCATCGCCAGATCGGCCCCGCCGCTGACCATGATCTCGGGCCCGGCGGCGTTGGGCATGATGTCGAAGTCGAAGATTTCGGACGGGATCCACAGCGTGGCGCAGGCGTTGGGGATGTCGACGATGCCGCTGATGTGCCCCTCGACCGGCGCGGTGCCCAGAATGGCGTAGGCCTGCTCGCCGGTGTACCCGAAGTTCTTCAGGTACGCGATGGCGTTGAGACAGGCCTGGCGATAGGCGACGTGGGCGTCGAGGTAGTATTGCTTGCCCGACTCATCGACCGAAATCCCCTCGAAGATCAGATAGTTGGTGTAGCGCGGCTCGAGCGGGCTGGGCTTGAAGATGGGATTCCTGATGCCGTACTTGGTCATGCCGCCCTTGATGATCTCCACATGCAGGTCGATCCAGCCGGCCATTTCGATGGCGCCGCAGAAGGTGATTTCGCCATCGCCCTGCGAGAAATGGATGTCGCCCATCGACAGGCCGGCGTTCTTGACGTAGACGGGAAAGTACACCTTGGCGCCGCGCGAGAGATTCTTGATGTCGCAGTTGCCGCCGTGCTCCCGCGGCGGCACCGTGCGGGCGCCTTCGAGCGCTGCGGCCTGCGCGGCACTGCCGGTGAGGCGGCCCATCACCGCCGAGGTGGGATTGGGCGGCAAGGCGAGTTCCGGCACGCGATTCGGGTCGGTCGCGATCAGCGCTCGCTCGCGCGCATTCCAGGTCTTGAGCAGATCGGCGGACGGCAGACAGCCGATCAGTCCCGGATGCATGAGGCCGGCGAAGCGCACCCCGGGGATGTGCCGCGACTGGGCATAGATGCCTTCGAAATTCCAGCACGCCTTGCGCGCATCTGGATAGTGGTCGGTCAGGAAGCCGCCGCCGTTGCTCTTGGCGAACAGGCCGGTGAAGCCCCAGTCCGATTCGGCCAGCGTGCCGATGTCGAGGATGTCGACCACGAGCAGATCGCCGGGCTCGGCGCCTTC
>JAJXTQ010000163.1 GCA_021783685.1 Pseudomonadota bacterium
GCTACTCCGCCCGATGCCGAATTCGCCCGTGGTGGCTGCAAGTCCGAGGATGGTACCGGTGATGAGTCCGGGGCGGGCCAGCGGCAGGGCGACCGTGAAGAAGCGATCCCAGGGGCCGGCACGCAGCGTCGCCGCCGCCTCGAGAGGACCGTCGCCGATGGCCTCGAAAGCGTTCTGGATCGGCTGGACGACGAAGGGTAGCGAATAGAAGACCGACGCCACCACCAGGCCGGGAAAGGTGAAGGGCAGGATGCCCAGCCCGAGCGCCTGGGTCAATTGACCCACCGGCCCGGCCGGTCCCATGAGCACCAGCAGGTAGAAACCCAGCACGGTCGGCGGCAGCACGATCGGCAGCGCCACCAGGGCGCCGATCAGCCCCTTCCAGCGTGAGCGGGTTCGCGCCAGCCACCAGGCGATCGGCACGCCGATCAGCAGCAGGACGACGATCGTCAGCGTCGCCAGTTCCAGCGACAGGCGGATCGCCGACCAGTCGCCGGGATCGAGATTCACAAGCCGTAGCCGTAAGAGCGGATCACGGCTTCGGCCTTATCCGACTTCAGATATTTGACCAGTTCGGCCGCAGCGGCGTCGTTCTTGCCGTGCTCGAGCACCACGGCATCCTGACGGATCGGGGCATAGAGCTGCGCCGGCAGCACCCAGGCTGAACCGCCGGCGATCCTGCCGTCCTTGAACACCTGCGACAGTGCGACGAAACCGATTTCGGCGTTGCCCGAGACGACAAACTGGTACGCCTGGGCGATGTCTTCGGCCTCCACCAGCTTGGGCCGGAGCACATCGAACACGCCGAGCGATTTCATCGCCGCGACCGCTGCCGCGCCGTAGGGCGCGAGCTTCGGATTGCAGTAGGCGACGTGGCTGACCGCCGCCTGCTTCAGCACCGCACCCTGATCGTCCACCCGGCCGGGCTGCGCCGACCAGAGCACGAGCTTGCCGATCGCGTAGGTGATCTGGCTGCCGGCGACGGCGCTGCCCTCCCGTACCAGTCTCGTCGGCGTTTGATCATCGGCGGCCAGCAGCACATCGAAGGGGGCGCCATTCTTGATCTGGGCGTAGAACTTGCCGGTGGAACCGAATTCCAACTGGATCTTGTGGCCGCTGTCCTTTTCGAAGTCGGCCGCGATCTTCCGCATCGGCGCCGTGAAGTTGGCAGCGACGGCGACCTGAACCTCGTCGGCCAGCGCGGTACCGACCGACAGGCCAAGAACCAGAACGAGAGCGAGTTTGCCAAGTGTCGTCGATTTCATCGGTGCCCCCGTATGGTCAGCCCTGTCCTCGGGCGAGAAACAAAGCGGATAGTCGGTGCAGATCGCGCAACTGGGCGACTTGCAGATCGGAATCTGGGCGCGTTCGCACAGTTGCCGGTAGAAGAATTTCTTCCACTTCATGTCGCCGACGTTCTTGGCGCACAGCCGCGGGAAATACTGCGCCATCACTGCTGACAAGACCCTGCGCTCGGGCAGCCCCATGTCCTGCCACAAGTGGTTGTCGCCCATCGAGGCGGAGGCGATCGCGTAGCAGAGCCAGGCGAATTCTTCACTCGGAACCGCCCGATGCTCGAGCAGCAGTCGGAGCAGATCGTCGAACTCGTCGCCGCGCGCATCGACGACAGCCGACTCGCCGTTGGCGAGATCGAGGCCGGGGAGATGGGCCGCCAACATCCGCCCGAAGCGGTCCTCGGCCAGGCCCCGGATCAGCGGCGATTTCCCCGCCGAGAGCGCCTGGCTGAGAACGCCGGCGAAGACGATGGTCGCGAGCTCAGAGGGCCGTCTCGCGTGGCGCAGCATTTGTTCGTAATTGGGCAATCTCGCGTCCATGGCGGGCTCCGGTTCCTGTGCGTGTTCAACAGCAGAGCAATCCTCAAAATCCGTAAGGCCGGTACAACCAGTTCTTGACCACCGCTGCGTCGCGATCCGGCAGGTAGTGAAAGCCGGCTTGAACGTCGTCGATCACCGCCGCGGCCAACGCGTGCGGCGCATTCTTGGTGGTCAGCATATGGAAGAACCAGGCCATCGGGTAGCCGACCGCCTTGTCGTAACTCGCCAGAGCGTCGCGCAAGGCCAGCCCCTGCATGCCGAAGGCGGCGGCGAACCTAGGCACTGCGTCGTGCACCACCGCCACCGGGGCGGCATGAAGGACGGCTTGGCGATAGCGATCGAGGTGCTCGCGCACCGTCATCACCCAGTGGCGGGAAAATTGCACGGCGCTGGCGGCGCTGCTCCCCTCCCAGGCGGCGATGAAACGATGGATGGTCTGCGGCTCGGGCTTTTGGGCGCGCATGCGGGCGATGAAGCCGGCCATGGGGGTGAGCCGGCGCAGGGTCAGAAAGGGCGGGCCCAGGGGCGGGCCGGAGGTATTGTCGGCGGCGCGCGGATCGATCAGTTCCTCGATGCCGGCGGGCAGCGCACGGTGCTCGAACAGGGGGTGCCCAAGCACTTCCTGCAGTTCCTCGATTTCGATCTGCACGAAATCGGCAGCGCCGGCGCCGGTGGCGGCGACGAAGTAGTGGCTGCGGCCGGTGAGCCGGGTGGCGCTGAAGCCGCTCTCCGCGCAGGCGTCGCACAGCGCGCCCATATCGCCGTCGTGAGCGACGAGTTCGGCCTGTGCCCAGCCCTCGAGATCGTCGGTGACGTGGGTGCCGCCGGCATCGACGACGCCGCCCAGCCGATACCAGCCACCGCGCACCAGCATTTCGCGGAACGCCAGCGTCGGGGCAAGCTTCGTCAATTCGTCGGCAAGCGCGGCAGAAAGGCCGGCGGCCGGAACGCGCAGGCACAACTCGGATACCTGGTGCGCCAGTTCTTGCCAATCGGGGTCGACGCTCACGCGGCCGCCTCCAGGGATCGATTGCCTCGCCGTCATCACCGCTCGCTCTCACCGAGCAGACCGACGACGATGCCGCTGGCAGAGTCGGCATCCTGGGTCAACCCGGCGCAGTGTTCGCCGACATCGAGGTAATAGAAGCGCGCGGCGGCCGTCTCGCACGCCGCCTGAAGGCGGGCCGGGATGTCTTCGTCGCTGCAGACCGTGACGGACAGCCCGGGAAAGCGCCGGCGCAATTCGGACTGGTCGGCATCGGGGCCGACGGCGGCGACGACGCGGTCGAGGAGCTCGCGGGCGATCATGCTTGTTCGGCCATGGCGGCCTCCAGGTATGGCGCCAGCGAAGCCGCCGACACGCCCATGGCTTTGGCCAGCCAGGGCGGGGGCTTGGCCAGGCTTTGCTGGAGACGGGCCAGGACTTCGCGGGCCGGCGCCACCTTGGGAATTTTCACCGGATGGACGCCGGCGCGTACCACCTTGGCCGCCGCCGGGCCGCCGATGGATTGCACATAGACGATGTGGCAATCATTGATCAGCTCGGCGCGGGCGGCGTTGCGGTCGGCCGCCTGATCGGCCGCCAGGGTCGGCCGCTGGTCGATCAGGCGCACAGCCGCCGGACCGGTCTGGTAGACGAGAAAGCGTTCGCAGGAGCCGAAGTGCCCGTCGAGGTTCTCGCCGCTGTTGGAAGCCACCGCGACCCGGATCGAAGCCGGCAGCTCGTCCGCGGCGCAGGGCTCAAGCGCCGGCAGTTCGCTGCCGGCAACGCCGATGCCCCGGAGCGGCCGCACGGCAGCCTTGAGGCGGTCGTTGCCGAAGCCGAGCGCGCAGTTCTCGTCGGCACGATCGCCTGCGAGCATCTCGCACAGGTCCTCGACGCTGACCGCTGCGAGCTTGGTCTCGGTCAGCGGCAGTCGCAACTTGCCCGCCAGCGCCAGGACCAGTGCCTGCGCCCCGACGCCGGGCAGTTCCCGCGCCGCGAGCGCGATGCGCAATGCCGCTTCGCGCGTCATCGATTCCGACATTGCTTTACTCCTTTCGAGCATAGCGAACCTGGTAGTCGCCTCCCGCGCACGGGGGAGGCTGGGAGAGGCTGGGAGTCCAGTTGCATTGCGTATCAGAGATACACAATGCAGGCTTCGCCCGCCGGACAGGCGTCGACGCACCTGGGCGAATCGGCCTCCGCTTCGCACTCGGTGCAGGTTTCCTTGTTCACCTTGAAAATACCGCCCTTGTCGGTGATCGACTTGGTCGGACAGACCGGCACGCAATCGCCGCAGGACGTGCATTCGGCTTGAACGATCTTCATTGCCATGATGTTTCTCCTAGTTTCTCCGCAGGGCCGCCCCAAGGAGAAGCGGCCACCGTGTGGGGCGGGTACGGCCCGCGAACTTCCGTCACTCCCTTCCTGGGAAAGGGGGTGGGGAGATGGTTGTCATGATGATTCATTCCACCCCGTCGATGCGCGTGGCGCGCAAGGATACGGGCAAGCGCGCGGGTTGCGTCTGCGGCTCGATGTAGTAGGCGCCGCCGTTGCCGAGCTTGATTTCGCCGCCCCACCTCTCCGGCGTATCGAACTCCATCGAGACGATGCTGTCCTCGATGTCGCGTTTAGGCATGTAGAACACATAGCCCTTGTCGCTCCTGCGGATCATGATGTTGGCCATGGCAACCTCCGTAGGTCGGGCTTCAGTCCGACGGGCCGTGCGCAGATACCCATGTTCGTCGACCCGCGCCTAGTCATCGCACCAGATCGTGGTTGAAATCGGTGGTTCCCAGGCCGCGGGTCTTGTCGTCCAGGCGCTCCAGTACCGCGTTGGTCAGCGTCGTCAGGATCTGCATGGCGCCCTCGTAGCCCAGCGTGGTCTGGCGGTGCAGGTGATGGCGGTCGAAGATCGGGAAGCCCAGGCGGATCAGCGGCACCTCGAAAGCCTCGCCCTTGTGAAGCGTATCGCGCTGGATGTATTTGCCGTAGCTGTTGCCGATCAGGAAATCCGGCCTGTCGGTGAAGCACAGGCTGCGCAGGTGCCACAGGTCGGCGCCAGGGTAGAGCTTGGCGCCGGCACCGTAGGGCGACTCGGCGAGCAGCGCTTCCATGGCCTTCTTCCAGCGCTTGGCTCCGTTGTTGCAGACGATGTGGGTCGGCTCGATGCCGAATTCGAGCAGCACCTTGGTCAGGCCCATGACGAAATCCGGATCGCCGTAGAGCGCCATCCTCT
>JAJXTQ010000164.1 GCA_021783685.1 Pseudomonadota bacterium
GTTCAGCCTGGCTTCGAGCTGGACGATGATGTCCCAGGCCTTCGGCTCGTTCTTGGCGAAGTAGTGCTGGGCGTACTCGATGAACAGCGCGTCGATGTTGATGACGTGACGCTGGATCAACAGATAGTCGGGGCGCTGTCCTAGCTCGACCAGGGCGCGTGCGATGATGTTGACGAAGCGCCAGGCGAACTCGCGGAACGCGGCGCTGTTGCCCTCGCCCGAGAGCTGGCCTGCGATGCGCGTAGCCACCTCGGAAATACGGCCGAACCGCCCCACGGCGTTGTAGCGGGCCGAGATGTCCGGCCAGCCCAGGTGAAAGACGTAGAACTCGCCCTCGCGCCCCGCGCGCTTGGCTTCCACGTACATGCGCTTCAGAAGATCGGCATCTCCCTTCGGGTCGAAGACGATCACCACCTCGTGCTGACCGCCCACCTTGCGGCGGATGTCCTGGGTAATGAACAGCTCGGCCAGGCGGGTCTTGCCTACGCGCGTGGTCCCCAGGACCAGCGAATGGCCGACCCGTTCGCCAAGCGGCAGCGTCACGTCGACTTCCTGCGGCTCTATGCCATGCAGCCGCGGCAATCCGCCGACCGGCGGCAGCGGGCGCGCCGGATTGAACGCACTGTCCCAGGCCAGTGCCTTCGCTAGCTTCGAGACCGGAAACGGCGCGAACTCCAGCCGCTCCTCGATGCGCCGCGCCGCGCGGTAAATTGCCGTCGGCTCGACGTAGCGGCGGAACTCCGGCCGGTAGGTCTGCACGAGCCGGTGCGTGTGGCGCTGGTCCCAGCGAAAGCCCCGGCCGATGAACAGCCGTTGCTGGCTGACCGGCACGTCGCGGCTGGTCATCACGTAGCGCGGCAACCGCCGGATGTTGCGCCGGTAGCGCAAGATGGCCCAGGCATCCCGCCAGCGGATGACGCCAAGCGTGAGAAACGCGAGCGCACTGCCCAGGCCCAGCAAGGGGCTCAGCGCGAGCGACCACGGTGCCACCAGGCACAGCAGCGCGGCGCCGACACACACCGCGACGGTGTAAAGCTCCACCGCGGGCCGAAGCAGTACCTCGACGGAGTGGGGCTGGGCCATGGCGGACGCTGCACCGTATTTCGCTTCAAGGCTCGATGCCGGTGGCTGTGATCAGCACCGGGTAGTGGCGGATGCCGAGCCGTTGCGCCAGGTCGTCGCCGGAGATGGGCGACAGCATGAGTCCGGGCGCGAGCCGGCGCAGCGCGGCCAGGGCCTCGGGCGTGGCCACGTTGACCACCAGTCCCACCGCCCGCAGTTCCTGCAGGGCCGCGCGCCGCTGCCGCAGCCAAGCGCGCGAGCGATCGTCGTCCCCCACCAGGAACAGCGCCGTCAAGCCTGGCGCGCGAATCACGCGGCGCGGCTCGTCGCCCGGCGTCAGCCGCGCCGAGCGAACCGGCAGCATGGCCGCCTCCGCATCGGTCGGATTGTCGGCGCGGGGCATCGGTGTCTCAGAGAGCGGCTGGGCCGGGCCGGCATCCTGTGGATTCAGGGCCTGGTAGTACGGCAAGGCCGATATACCACCACGATCCTCGACGACGATCAGCGGTTGGGACGCGGTCGTCCGGGTTGGCTGGAGGGCGGTTTGCGCAACGGCGGCGGTGGCCGACCACAGCCCCAGGGTAATGACAAGCAGGAGGCACTTCATGGCGTGCGGGTCCGGGTGAAAGCGTTGGAAGAATCGGATGCGCCCGAACCCAGCACGCGGGCAAGGTGCCGATGAACGCTGCGGCGGTAGCGGGCGGCCGGCTCGCCGCCGGCGGGCCGGTGGTAGCGGCCGATGGCGACCATCCAGTCCTCGCCTGGTGTGTGCTGCTCCAGGAGGATGTCTGCGGCGATGGCGAGATTGCGGTATGGGTCGAGCAGGTCGCAGGGATGCTCGTAGCGGTGCGCGTGATAGCCGAGATTCACCTGCCCGAGGCCCGCGTCGATGCGGCTGGCCGGAGTGCTTGCGAGCGCTCGGCGCAGCCCGGCGCAGGCCTCGGCCCGTGTGGCATAGCGCTGCGCTTGGCCGGCGACGTTGAGGGTCCACGGCCAGGGAATCAGGCGGCCGTGCAGTCGCGCGCCGCTCTCTTGCAGCGCGACCGCAAACAGCACTGGCGAGGGTATGCCCGCCTGCTGTGCGGCGAGCTGGTAAGCCGGTGGCGGAACCTCCTGGGCCGACGCGACCGGCACCCAGGCGCAGAGGGCCAGCACCGCGCATGCGGCCCGTGCCGCTGTTACTGGCGCTGCCATTGGCCGTTCACCTCGCGCACCACGGCGGGCAACTCGCCGGGCAAGCCGAGTGCAAGCCAGCGCCCGGCGTCGTGATTGAGCGTGATCGTGCGCGCCCGCACCCGGGCGGGGTCGATGCCGGCCTGCACCGCCCACTGGCGAATGCGGGCATCGTCCTGGCGGCTGCCGACCATGTAGAGATCGAAGGCCGTGCCGGCCGCCTGTAGCTGGCGTACACGCTGGTCGCACGGCGGGCAGTCGGCCTTGACGAAGACGGCCAGCCGGCCGGAGCCCTTGTTGCTGGAACCGGGAGCCCGCGCACCGGGCAGGTTCACGCGCTGCTGGCCGGGAAACAGGCGTTGCCACGCGGCGTCGTAGGCGCGCTGGTAAGCCAGCGTCTTGCCCACGCGCCGCGATTCGGCCTGCACCTGCAGCTCCGCGTAGCGGTTGCGCTCCTCGTCGCTGCGGGCTTCAATGCCCAGGGCGGTGAGCGGGTCGAGGTTCGGGGAGTAGATGCCGAGCGGTCCCTGCATCAATGCCCGGTAGCGCGCCCATTCCTCGGACCGCAGTCCCCAATCCCGCGCGAGGCGTTCGTCCAGCCCGGCGTCGGTGCTGTTCTGCACCAGGCTCGGGGTCACGCGGGAGTTCTCCACCGGCGCCGCCTGCGCGAATCCACCGGCTGCCACGAGGGCGAGCGCCACGGCAAGGTGGATCGCGGTCGCAAAGCCTGGCTGCATGGCACGCTCCTACGGCAGCGCCACGCGCACGGTCTGGTCATCCACGCGGAAGACGACGGCATGCGCGTCGATGGCCTGGAGTTGCCATGCACCGATCGACTCACCCTCGCGCAGCAGCCGCAGGTCGGTGAGCGCCGCGGCGCCGCGCGATGCGATCGATACGAAGCGTTCGCCGCCGCGCAGCTCCAGGCCGACCACGTTGAATGGCGGTTCGAGCACTTTGGGCTTGGCCGCCACTGCGGTCTTGCGGGGAGCGGCCGCGGACGATGCCGCCTTCTTCAGGCGCGCTTCGAGGACGCCCACGCGCGCCTGCAGCGCCTTGATGTCGTCGCCGTGCGCATCCGTCGCCTGCGCCTGTTCGATGTGCACCAGCCGCTCCTCCAGCGCCTGGCGGGCAGCGTCGAAGTCCCCTTGGACGACCGGCTTGGGCTGGCGCTTCGCGGCTTCGGCTTGATGTTCGAGATCGCTGACGCGGGTGGCCAGCGCCTGCACCTGGGCATCCTGTGCGCTGCTGCGACTCTGTTCGATCAGGCGAGAGAGCCCGACGCTGTCGACAATCGCGATGGCGCTCACGAGCACCAACCAGACACCGGCCGCGATCTTCAGCCAGCGTGGGCGGTCAGCGCCGTCGGAAGACATTTGCGGGAGGTTCATGGCTGAACCTCCCATCCATCGGCACCTTGGTTCTCGTTCGGAGGCAGTGCGGCGGCAGCAGCCGAGGGATTCGCGGAAGCCGGGACGGGTGTCGCATGACGCATGAAGCACACCTGGCGCGCACCGTCATCGACCGACACATCCCACGCGGGACCTGCAAGCGTCAGCAGCGCATCGCGCAGCATCAACGGCCCAAGGTGCAGATGCGCAGCAGGCAGCGGCAACGCATACAGCGCCGTGGCATCCGCGGTATCGCACAGCCGATATCCCGAACGCCGCAGGACGTGGCGCAGGGCGTCGCCCACGTTGGTGTCGAGGCTTGGCGGGATCACGACCTCGACGACCTGCCGCATCAGGTCGCGCTGCGCCGGTTCCGGGACCAGTTCGACCAGCGTGTAGCGTCCGTACCGGACGACGGGCGCGAGGTCAGTGGAGGCGCCTGGATCAAGGGTAATCGTCGCGGGGGCCGGAAGCGCGGCGCGCAGCGCGGGCGCGTCGTCTGCGGGGGCAGAAGTGGGAGGTGCCGCAGACGTGGCGCAACCTGATAGCAGGATGGCCTCGGCCATCGCCGCCGACAGGACGGCCAGGCCGAGGAGACGGGAGGACTGTCGCATGGGTCGGTTCCTCGAAGATGGAGCCGTCACCATCGCCGCGTCCGCACATTCGGGCAGCAAACAAAGGGAACTGATCGCCGACCGCAAAAGGAACGGCCCCCGAAGAGGCCGCCAAGTTCAACGATGCTCAATGCACCAACTGCCGTGCCAGCGCCACCTCCACCGAGTCGCCATCCTGGTTCAGAACATCGAGCCCGGATTCAGGAACGTCGCCAGAGGTGGATTGCGACACCATGATCTTCTTGGCCATCAACCCCAGGCATGTCATCTGCGAGGAATTGGCGTAGCCGAGGTAGATCACCCGCACCGGCTGCTTCTGGCCGATACGCCATGAGCGCCGGGCGGCCTGTTGCAGCGAATACACGTTGTAGCCCGACTGGAGGAACACGATCGTCGGGAACTCCAGCAGGTCCAGGCCAGTTTTCACCAGCTCGGGATTGGTGATGAGCATGTCGATGCCACGGTCCAACTGCTCGGCAATCCAGTCTTCCCGGCGGGAGGCATCCACGCTAGCGCGCAGTACCGCCACCTTGAAGCCTTCCTGCTCCAGCAGCACCTTCAAACGCGACGTGGTGTCGCGCGTGCCGGTGTAGACCGAATAGACCAGGGTCTTGCGACCTTCCGCCTTCTGCTGCCGGCAGATCTCGATCAGCTCGCGCTCCTTGGGCATCACTTCCAGCTCATTGAACTGAGCCGGGACGAACGCCAAAGTGCTGCGCGTTCGCGGATGTACCACCGTCTCCGACCGGAAGCAGCAGTCCGGCCAGGCCAGCAGAACGTTGAGGACTACACCGAGCAGCGTC
>JAJXTQ010000165.1 GCA_021783685.1 Pseudomonadota bacterium
ACGGCGCAGCGCATCGGCGTGGGCGTGCACTACCTCAGCCTGCCCGAGCACCCCTATTATCAGGACCGCCTGGGATGGCGTCCGGAGGACACCACCAACGCCATGCGCATCGGTCGGCAGACGGTGAGCCTGCCGCTGTCGCCGGCCTTGACCGAGGCCGACGTCGAGGACGTCATCGCGGCGGTCCGGCTGGGCATCCCGGCGTGAGAACGTGGCTGTTGCAGCGCGTGCCATCCGCCTGGCGACAGTCCGCACGCGCGCGGCTCAACGCCTGGCAGCGCGCGCGCAAGGCGCCCCGCATGCTGCGCGGCTATCGCGACGCCACGGGGGCGTGGCGTCCCTGGGTGCGCATGAGTGACACGGTGGTGATCCAGCATCCCGAGCGCGTGATCCTGGAAGACCGCTGTTTCATCTGGCACCACAGCATCCTCGACGGCACCGGGGGGCTGGAGATCGGCGAGGGTTGCCACATCGGCGCCTGGGTGGGAATCTTCACGCACAGTTCCCATTTCGCCCTGCGCATCTACGGTCGCCACTATCTGGACGTCCCGCAGGATCGGCGCGCCGGATTTCGCACGGCGCCGGTTGCCATCGGCCGCTATGTGGCGATCGGCGCCAGCAGCCTCATCATGCCCGGCGTCACCATCGGCGACGGTGCCGGCATCATGGCGGGATCGATCGTGCAATCGAACGTCGCGCCCTTTGCGCTGGTCGGCGGCAATCCGGCGCGGGTGCTGGGCGACATGCGCCGCTTCGACGCTCGCCTGTTGCGCCAGCATCCGGAACTGCGGCCCTGGTATGAGGAGTGGCAGCGGCGCGATGCAGCCTTGCCGGAGGCGACAACCGCAGGATCCGTCGCGGCGCGCGATGAGGCGGATTCGACGGCTTGCCCGGATGCCTGAACCACACGGTTCAATGCCGGGTGACCGGGCGCCAGGCCCGGCCACCTCGCCGCGATGTTTACTTGCCGTTCAATTCAGGCGCGGGGATGAAGGTGTAGCTCTTGTGCACGTTGGTCAGATCCCCCTTGGGGAAGCTGGCGTAGGCGTCCATCTTGAGCGTTTTCCCCATCCCTTTGGTGAGGATCATGATGCCTTTGGCATTGGCATCGCCGAAGTAGGCTCCGACGGCATCGACGTCCTGTTCCAGATTGGCCTTTTCGCTGGGCGCAAAGGCCATGGCTTCCATGCCCCCCCAGTAGCAGTCGCCTTTCAGGCAGCGACCATAGGCACGGATCATGGGCTTGCCCTTGTCCAGCTTGATCTGGATGGATTTCACCAGCCCGCTCTCGTCTTGGTTTTTCCAGTAGCCCAGAAAGTCATCGGCACCGGCATGAGCCAGCGGGGCTGCCAGCAGCAAGGCCAGGACTCCAAGCAGTTTGCGCGATTGAATCATGGATACACACTCCGAATGGCAAGGGTCAAAGGGCCGCGCGCGGCGCAGGGCGGGCGCCTCGCATGGCGTGAGCGCCGCACAAACAGCCCGGCAACAGGCGAGGCAATCCTAGCAGTCCACATGCCGGTCGGCCATCTGTCGCGACAGGCCGACGATCGGATGAATCGAACGATTCCTCTCCGCGAAGCAGCGCTGCCATGAGCGCTTCCTTGCGCCATCAGGCGCTCTCTGGCACGCGCTGGACCGCGTTGGCCACTGCGGTGGGCACGGCATTGCAGTTGCTGCAGGTGGTCATCATCGCGCGCATCCTGACGCCGGCCGATTTCGGCCTGATGGCGCTGGTGCTGGT
This sequence comes from Pseudomonadota bacterium, assembly GCA_021783685.1. The sequence continues at coordinate 1,745 of JAJXTQ010000165.1, forward strand.
GATACTCGGGTTCGTGCAGAGCTACGCTGATCTGGGTCTGTCGCAGGCATTGATCGCCCGCGGGCCGGTCGAGCCCAGACGGTTTGCCGCATTCTTCTGGCTCAACGTTCTGCTGGGCCTGGGGCTTTTCATCGCGCTGCTCGTGTCCGCAGCACCGCTGGCCGCGCTGCTCGGCGCGCCGGCGCTCGCGCCCCTGTTGCCCTTCGCCGGTGTGTCGCTGCTGATCCTGCCCTGGGGGCAGGGCTTCCAGAGCCTGTTGCAGAAGGAACTGCAATTCAAGCCGATCGCCATCGCCGAAATGGCCGGCAGCCTCGCCGGTGCGGCGGTGGCCATTGCCGGCGCCGCGCAGGGTGCCGGAGTCTACGCCCTGATCTGGGGACAACTCGCCAATGCCCTGGTGCGCACCCTGCCGATCGCCGCCCAGGGCTGGCGTCGTCATCGGCCCGCCCTGCACCTGTCACTCGCCGAGTTGCGCGGCGACCTGCGCTTTGGCGCCTTCCAGATGGGCGAGCGCACGCTGGGACTGATCAATGCCCGCCTGGATCAGTTGCTGATCGGCGCTGTGCTGGGAGCCGAGGCGCTGGGCTACTACAACCTGGCCTGGCAGATGACGCTGCAACCGCTGGCACGGATCAACCCGGTGGTCATGCGCGTGGCCTTCCCGCTGTTCGCTCGCATCCAGCACGATCGGCCCCGCGTGCAGCGCGGGTATTTTCAGGCGCAACGACTCCTGGGCGCGGTCAATTTTCCGCTGTTTCTGGGATTGGCCGTGCTGGCGCCGGTGCTCGTGCCGGCCGTGTTCGGGACGCGCTGGGCGCCGGCGGTCGTGCTGGTGCAACTGTTGGCGATGGTCGCGATGTTCCGCGCCGTGGGCAACCCGGTCGGCGCATTGCTGTTGTCACAGGGGCGGGCGGGTCTTGGATTCGCCGCCAATCTGGTCATCAGCCTGTTGCAGGTGCCGGCGGTGGTGGCGGGGGCCCATGTCGGCGGGGCGACCGGGGTGGCGGTGGCGCTGCTGGCCCTGCAAGCCGGATTCTTCGGGCTGGCCTATCGGGTCCTGATCCGTCCCGTGCTGGGCCCTTGTCTCGCCGCCTATCTGGCGAGCATCGCCCGGCCGTTGCTGGCGGCGGCGATCATGGCCGTGGCCATGGCGCTGTTGCCGGCGCCGGCTCTGTGGGCGCCGGCCATGCAACTGGCGCTGTGTGGCGGGGTCGGCGCGCTGGTCTACGCGCTTGCGACCCGCCCGCTGCTGCCGGGGGAATGGCAATTGCTGAGCCAATGGCTGGGTCGACGGGCGCGGGGCACGTCATGACGGCCGATCTGCGCGTCCTGCATCGCCTGCCGGTCTGGCTGCCGCAGACCCAGACCTGGCTCGACCGCCAGATCCGCGCCGTGCCGGGGCCCATCCGCCAGCGCATCGTCGCCGACACGCGCGAGCATTCCGAGCAGTTCCCGGCGGAGGACCTATGGGTTTTCGCCGAGGCGCCGCGTATGCGCCGGCTGTGGGACAAGACGCTCAAGCGGGCGGGGCTCTGCACCGATTTCGGCTTCGTCGAGCGGATCGCCCACGCTTTCGGGCCCGATGTGGTGCACAGCCATTTCGGCCACGTCGGCTGGGCCATGGGCACCCTGCCGCAACGACTGCGCGCGGCCCATGTGGTGAGCTTCTACGGCTTCGACGTCAACATGCTGCCGCAGCGGGACCGGCGCTGGGTCAGGCGCTATCGCGAACTGTTCGCGCGCGTCGACCGGGTGCTTTGCGAAGGGCCGCACATGGCCAGCTGTCTGCAGCGACTCGGCTGTCCGCCGGAGCGCTGCCACGTGCATGCGCTCGGCGTCGATCTGCCGGCGATCGCGTTTCGTCCCCGCACACCGCCCGATCGGGAGCCCTTGCGTGTCCTGATGGCCGCCGGGTTTCGCGAGAAGAAGGGATTTCCGGATGGGCTGGAGGCATTGGGCCGGGTGGTGCGCCATCATCCGGTCGCCTTGACCATCGTCGGTGATGCCGGCGCCGATGCGGCGAGCCGCGCGGAAAAGGCGCGCATCCTGGCGACGCTCGAACGCTTGGGGCTCGCCACGCAGACCCGGCTGCTGGGGTTTCAGCCGCCCGAGGTGCTCTGGCGCGAGGCCTATGCCCATCATCTTTTCCTGGCGCCGAGTGTGACGGCCGCCGACGGCGACACCGAAGGCGGCGCGCCGGTGGTGCTGATCGAGATGGTGGCGAGCGGCATGCCGGCGGTCGCCACGCGCCATTGCGACATCCCCCATGTCTTGCCCGCGGACTGGCATGCCCGGCTGGCGCCGGAGCGGGATGCGGCGTCCCTGGCCGCGGCGATCGAGGACTGGCTCGCGGCACCTGCGCCGCTGTGGGCCGAGCGGCTCGCCGCGGGGCGGGCTCACCTCGAGCGCGGCTTCGACGCCGCCTCGCAGGGGCGGGCCCTGGCCGCGATCTACGGGGAAGTCACGGCCCGCTGAGCCCGGATCGCGCCGCGGGGCGGCGGCTGTTCGCTGCGCGCCCTTTCAGGGTACGCCCCAGCGCCGATCCAGCACGCTGAACACCCGATCGGGATAGGTGTTGCGGCCCAGGCTGCCGTTGTAACGCGCCAGGGCGCGGCCGACGTTGCCGCGTTCCTTGTCGAGATAGAACTTGAGAATGGTGCAGCCAAACCGCAGATTGGTCGGCACGTGAAAGAGGTTGTCCGCAGGCCGGCCGATTTCATGCAGCCAGAACGGCATGACCTGCATCAGCCCCAGTGCGCCGGCGCTGGAAATGGCGTAGCGATCGAAATTGCTTTCCACCTCGATGACGGCCAGAACCAGCTCCGGTGCGAGCCTCGCGCGTGTCGCCTCGCGGTGGATGTAGCGCAACAGGGCCACCCGCTGCACGGGATCGGGGATCTTGCGGGCCAGCCGCCCCGACATGTCCGTCAGCCACACCTCCGCCTCGTAGCGATCCTCGAAACTGTCGCTGAGGTCGACGGCGGTCATGAGCACGGCGCGCAACTCCGGATCCGGGGGCTCGACCGGGGGTGCCGCCGCGGCGGCACCCATGAGCAGGAAGGCCGAACCCGCCAGAATCCGGATGATGCGCAGCCGCGGTAACGTCATGGGTGATCCTGATGAATGATTTCGGTGCGCAGGAGCGCGACGATGTCGCCGCAGCCGACGAGGCGGGCGGTGTCCTCGCTGCGGGCCTGGTATTCCACCTGATGGTTGCCGAGTGATCGTTCGCTGATCACGACGCGGTGGGGAATGCCGATCAGTTCCAGATCGGCGAACATCACGCCGG
>JAJXTQ010000166.1 GCA_021783685.1 Pseudomonadota bacterium
CCATCGCCGTCATCACCCTGCTGCTGACGCTGGCGCTGTATATCCTGATCCCCAAGGGTTTCCTGCCGCCCCAGGACACGGGCCTCATCCAGGGCATTTCGGAAGCGCCCCAGTCGGTGTCCTTCCAGGCCATGGCGGAGCGCCAGCAGAGACTGGTCGCGGCCCTGCTCGACGATCCCGCCGTTGCGGGCATCACTTCCTTCATCGGGGTCGACAGCGCCAATCCCACGCTCAACAGCGGACGGGTGATGATTCAGCTCAAACCGCATGCCGAGCGCGATGCCGACGCGCACGAGATCATGCGGACCCTGCAGACGCGCGTGAGGGACCTGCCGGGGATCTCGGTCTATCTGCAGCCCCTGCAGGATCTCAGCATCGGCAACCTCGTCTCGCGCACCCAGTACCAGTTGACGCTGCAGGATCCGGATGCGGCCGAGCTGGCCGATTGGGTGACGCCGATCACCAGCCGCCTGCAAGCCCTGCCGGCGCTGCGTGACGTCAACAACAACCTGCAGACCGGTGGCCTGCAGGCCTATCTCGCCATCGACCGCAACGCGGCGGCGCGCTACGGCATCACGGCGGCCGCCATCGACAACGCGCTCTACAACGCCTTCGGTCAGCGCATCGTCTCGACCATCTTCACCCAGTCGAACCAGTATCGCGTGGTGCTGGAGCTCGATCCCGACCTCCAGCGCAGCCTCAAGGCCTTGGACCGCATCTATGTGCCCTCACCCGCCGGCGTTCAGGTCCCGCTCAGCGCCCTGGCTCGCGTCGAAGAGCGCACCACGCCGATCCTCATCCAGCATCTGGGTCAGTTTCCAGCCGCCACCATTTCCTTCAACCTGGCGCCCGGCACGTCACTGGGCGCGGCCGTCTCCGACATCGAGGCCACCCTCGCGGAACTGGCGCCGCCGGCCAGTTTGCAGACCCGCTTTCAGGGCGATGCGCTGGCCTTTCGCGCCTCGCTCGCCAATCAGACCTTCCTGCTGATCGCGGCCATCGTCTGCATGTACATCGTGCTCGGCATGCTCTATGAGAGCTACATCCACCCGATCACCATCCTCTCCACGCTGCCCTCGGCCGGCGTCGGGGCCCTGCTGGCGCTCTTGATCACCGGTCATCCGCTGGACGTGATCGGCATCATCGGGATCGTGCTGCTGATCGGCATCGTGAAGAAGAACGCGATCATGATGGTCGACTTCGCCCTCGATGCCGAGCGCACCCGGGGCAAGGCGCCGCGGGAAGCCATCTTCGAGGCCTGCCTGCTGCGTTTCAGACCCATCCTGATGACGACGATGGCGGCCCTGCTGAGCGCGCTGCCGATGATGTTGAGCACGGGCGTCGGCGCCGAACTGCGGCGCCCGCTCGGGCTGACCCTGGTTGGCGGTCTGGTGCTGAGCCAGTTGCTCACCCTGTTCACCACGCCGGTGATCTATCTGGCCTTCGCCGACCTTTCCGAACGCGTGAGTCGCGGTGTCGGCGCCGCCCCCGAGGGCAACGCTTGAACCCCGGCGCGTTTTTCATCCACCGGCCGGTCGCCACCACCCTGCTGACGCTGGCGATCACGCTGTCGGGGCTGCTCGGCTTCTCGCTGATGCCAGTGGCGCCCATGCCACAGATCGATTTCCCCACCATCGTCGTCATTGCCCGCTTGCCCGGCGCCAGTCCGGAGACCATGGCGACCACGGTGGCGACGCCCCTCGAACGCCAGCTCGGGCGCATCGCGGGTATCGAGGAGATGAGCTCGGCCAGTTCCATCGGCTTCACCCGCATCATCATCCAGTTCGACGTCAACCGGAACATCGACGGGGCGGCGCGCGACGTGCAGGCCGCCATCAATGCCGCACGCAGTCTGCTTCCCGCCAACCTGCCGACCAATCCCATCTACCGCAAGGCGAATCCCGCCGATTCCCCGGTGCTGGTCATTTCACTGACCTCCGACACCCTGACCCCCGGGCAGATGTATGACGCCGCCTCCACCGTGCTGGCGCAGAAGCTCTCCCAGGTGCTGGGCGTCGGACAGGTGGAACTCGGCGGATCCGCGCTGCCGGCGGTCCGGGTCGAGCTCAACCTCGATGCCGTCAACAAGTACGGGCTCGGACTGGAACAGATCCGGCAGACCCTGGCCGGGGCGAACGCCAACCGGCCCAAGGGCTTCCTCGAGGATGGGGAAAGCCGCTGGCTGATCCATGCCAACGACCAGGCCAAGACGGCCGATGCGTTTCGCGATCTGGTCGTGGCCTACGTCCAGGGCTCTCCCGTCTACCTGCGGGACATCGCCGAGGTGCGCGACGCCGTCCAGGACGTCCGCAACGCGGGCACCGCGAACGGCAAACCGGCAGTGCTGATCACGCTGCGCCGGCAACCGGGCGCGAACGTCATCGAAACCGTCGACCGCGTCAAGGCGCTGCTGCCCGAACTCAAGGCATCGGTGCCCGGCGGCGTCGATCTGACCGTCGAACTCGACCAGTCGGAGACCATTCGCGCATCGCTGCACGAGGTGGAACTGACGATCGTCATCTCCACCGTGCTGGTGCTGGGGGTAGTGCTGCTGTTCCTGCGCAATGCCCGTGCCACGCTCATCCCGGCCGTGGCTCTGCCGGTGTCCCTGATCGGCACCTTCGGCGCGCTGTACCTGATGGGTTACACCATCGACAACCTGTCCCTCATGGCCATCACCATCGCAACCGGCTTCGTGGTGGACGATGTCATCGTGGTGCTGGAAAACATCATCCGCCACCTCGAGCAGGGCAGCCCCCCCTTCCAGGCCGCGCTGGACGGAACCCGGGAGGTCAGTTTCACGGTCGTGTCGATGACCCTCTCCCTGGTCGCCGTATTCCTGCCCATCGTGCTCATGGGCGGAATGATCGGGCGGCTGATCCAGGAATTCGGTGCAACCCTTTCACTCGCGGTCCTAGTGTCCATGGTGGTGTCGCTCACCCTGACGCCCATGATGAGCGCGCGGCTCCTCCGGGCGGAGACCTTCAAAAACCCCGGCCGTCTCCACCGCTGGGTCGATCGGCGTTTCGAGCGCATGGTCGAGCTCTATCGGGTCAGCCTGGACTGGGCCTTGCGCCACAGCTTTCTGACCCTGATGTCGCTCTTTGCAACCTTCGCCTTCAACATCTTCCTGTTCGTGGTCGTGCCCAAGGGGTTGATGCCCCAATACGACATCGGCAAGCTGCTCGGCTACATCAGCGGCGAACAGGCGCTGTCGTTCCAGTCGATGCGGGAGAAGCAGCAGCAGTTCACGGACATCCTGCGCGCCGACCCGGCCGTGCAGAGCGTGGTGTCCTTCATCGGCGGCGAGTCCCAGGGCAATACCGGATTCGTGTTCGTGTCGCTCAAACCTCTGGAGGAGCGGCGGATGCCCGCGCACAAGGTCATGGAGCGGTTGCGCACCCAGGTGAACGACATTCCCGGCGCCACGCTGTTCCTGCAGGGGCCGCAGGACATCCGCCCCGGCGGGCGCCCGGCCAACTCGCGTTACCAGTACACCCTGCAAAGCGACAACCTCGAGGATCTCTATCAGTGGGCGCCGCGCCTCGAGGCGGCGCTGAAGGAATCGCCGCAGCTCGTCGACGTCAACAACGATCTCAAGACCCGTGGCCTGCATGCCAAGGTGGTCATCGATCGCGACGCGGCCGTGCGCCTCGGTGTCGACCCGGCCCGCGTCGATGCGGCGCTCTACAACGCGTTCGGTCAACGGCCCGTGTCGACCATCTACGCCGAACGCAACCAGTATTTCGTGGTAATGACGGCAGGACCCGCCGACACCCGTGATCCGACCAGCCTCGACAAGCTGTTCGTTCCGTCCCGGAACGGCGCACTGGTGCCCCTGTCGGCCTTCAGTCATGTGGAGACGACCACCGGGCCCATCGTCGTGAATCACCAAGGTCAGTTTGCCGCGGCAACCCTGTCCTTCGATCTGGCGCCCGGCGTATCGCTCAGCGATGCCGACCAGATCATACGACGCGCGATGACCCAGATCGGGTCGCCTGCCTCGGTGCGCGGCGGCTTTCAGGGCGAGGCACTGGCGTTCAAGAAGTCGCTCTCATCCGAACCCTGGCTGCTGCTGGGCGCACTGATCACGATCTACGTCGTGCTGGGCATACTCTACGAGAGCTTCATCCACCCGATCACGATCCTCTCGACGCTGCCCTCCGCCGGCGTCGGCGCCATCCTGGCGTTGCTGATCACGGGGGTGGAACTCAACGCCATGGCCTTGATCAGCCTCTTCCTGCTGATCGGCATCGTGAAGAAGAACGCCATCATGATGGTCGATGTCGCGATTCAGACCCAGCGGGAGTCCGGCGTGCCGCCCCGCGAAGCCATTTTCGAGGCGGCGCTGATCCGGCTCCGCCCGATCCTCATGACGACGCTGGCGGCCGCGCTCGGCGCGCTGCCCCTGGCGATCGCGACGGGATATGGCGCCGACCTGCGCCGGCCGCTGGGCATCGCCATCGTGGGCGGATTGCTGTTCAGCCAATTCCTGACGCTCTATACCACCCCGGTCGTCTACCTCTATATGGACCGGCTGCATCAATGGCTCCAGCGGCACTGGACCACCGACCGCCGCCCCATCCATGTCACCGATTGAAGGCGCATCCATGCCCACCTCCTGCCTGCCCGGCCTCCCCTCGACGCGATCCCCCTGGCACGCCACGGCCCTGCGGCTCGGCATGGTCGTCTGCCTCACATTCATCGGTGGCTGCAAGCTGGGACCCGACTACACGCGCCCTGCACTGGAAGCCCCGGCTGCCTACAAGGAAATGGCGGACTGGAAACCGGCGGAACCTGCCGCCCATCGAAGCCGGGGGGCCTGGTGGCAGCTCTACGGGGATCCCAGGCTCGATGACCTGCAGGCCGAACTGGGCAAAGGCAATCTGAACGTGCGGATCGCGGAGAGCCAGTTCCGGCAGGCTCAGGCGGTCCTGGCGGCCAACCGCTCGGCGCTGTTCCCCACTGTCGGCGGCTCGGCGGGCGCGACCCGCAGCCAGATCGCGGACCCGTTGACGGGGCTCAACCG
>JAJXTQ010000167.1 GCA_021783685.1 Pseudomonadota bacterium
CACCCAGGCGCCGGGCCCCCTCGGCGCCACCCGGCAACACGATCAGATCGAAGGTCTCGGCGCCGATGGCGCCGAGCTCCGTATCCGGCAGCAAACGGACCTGCCGGCTCGCCGTGACGGGCCCTGCCGCGAGTCCCGCCACCGTCACGTCGATTCCGGCGCGGCGCAACAGGTCGATGATGGTCACCGCCTCGAGTTCTTCGCACCCCGCCGCCAGGGGCACCAGCACGCGTCGGACCGCCGTGGCCATCAGGCTGCCCTTACCGCCGCGTCTGCAGCAGCGTCATCCCCTTGAGCAGGTTGAGCGCTTCGTACAACTGGTAGTCGGCCGCCACGAGATCCCCATCGGCGCCGTCCGCGGGGCTCGATGCCGGCGTTGCCCCAGGCTTGGCTTCCGGCGCCAGACGTCCGCTGAGTTCGGATTCGCGAACCATCCCGATCGGCGTGTCGACCTTGCTGACCTTGACCGATTGCAGCGGGATATCCGGTTCGATGCCCTCGGCCTGGATGGAGCGACCGCTGGGCGTGTAGTAACGCGCCGTGGTCAGTTTGACGGCGTCGCCGCTGGGCAGGGGCAATACGGTCTGCACCGATCCCTTGCCGAAACTGCGCGTGCCCATGATCAGCGCCCGCTTGTTGTCCTGCAAGGCACCGGCAACGATTTCGGACGCCGATGCCGAGCCGCCGTTGATGAGGACCACCATCGGTGCGCCGCGCAGGCTGTCACCGGGGGTCGCCGGGAAATCCTGGCGGCTGGATTTGTCGCGACCCTGCGTGTAGACCACGAGCCCCGAGTCCTGAAAAACGTCGGTCACTTCGACCGCGGCGGTCAGCAGGCCACCCGGATTGTTGCGCAGGTCGAGTACCACGCCACGCAGCGGTGCCTTGTTCTCTCCGACCAGCTTGGCGAGTGCGTCCTCGAGGTCCTTGCCTGCGTCGTTGCGGAACTGCGTGACGCGGACATAGCCATAACCCGGCTCCAGCAAGCGGCGCTTGATGCTCTGGACGTTGATGATGGCGCGATTGATCGTGACGACGAACGGGGCGTCCTGCTTTTCGCGCAGGATGGTCAGGCGGATGGGAGTGCCGGGCTCGCCGCGCATGCGGTTGACCGCATCGGTGAGCGTCATCCCTTTCACCTGGGTGTCGTCCAGCTTGATGATCAGGTCGCCGGCCTGCAGGCCGGCTTTCGCGGCCGGGGTGTCGTCGATGGGCGCGACCACCTTCACGAAGCCGTCCTCCATCTGCACCTCGATACCCAGCCCGCCGAAGCGGCCGCTGGTATTGATCTGCATTTCCTTGAACTCGCTGGCGTCGAGATAGGCCGAATGCGGATCCAGGCCGGAGAGCATGCCGCGAACGGCATTCTTCATCAGGGTTTCTTCCTCGACCGGCTCCACGTATTCCTGTTTCACCCGCTCCAGGATCTCGACGAAGTTGCGAATCTCGTCGAGCGGGACTTTCGGCGCCTTGGCCCGATCGGCGAATACGACCTGCCCGGCACCGAGGCCCACGCCCAGCAACAGGCCCAACAGGAGGAACCACCCACTGCGTCCTTTGAAATTCATGCTTTGCCCTTGAGTTTGGGAGGAGGAGGGCCCGCTGCCGGATGCTGCCTTTGCGGTCGGCATCCACGGCTGTGGCTCTTGTCACACTCGATTTCCGCTCAACATTATCATAGGTGCCAAGCGGGGAATACGCCGCACCAATCCTATTTCTGGCGGGTGGCCAGCCAACGCTCGGGGTTCGTCGGCTGACCGTCGCTGCGGATCTCGAAGTACAGCGCCGGCGATCGCCGTCCGCCGCTGACACCGACGCGGCCCAGCACGTCTCCCGCGCGCACGCGCTCGCCCGGCCGCCGCAGCAGCGTTTGATTGTGTCCATAGAGGCTCAGGACACCGCCGCCGTGATCCACGATGCCGACCAGCCCGTAGTAGGGCATCCATGACGCAAACAGGACCTCGCCGTCGGCGACGGCGCGGACCGGCGTGCCCTCCGCCGCGCCGATCAGCAGCCCCTGCCATTGCATGCGGCCCTCCTGGCGCTCAGTGCCGTACCGGGCCTGCAAGGTGCCCGCGACCGGCCAGCCCAGGCGGCCTCTGAGTCGGCGGATCGGTCCCTGGGGGAATTGGGAGGTGAGTGCCGGTGGTCGCTCGGCTGCGCGCGGCGCCGGCGAGGGACGGACTGCCGTTGCCGGCAAATCCGTCACCACCTGTTCGAGCTTGGCGCGGTCGCTGCGCAATTGGGTCAGGGCTGCGTTCTGGCTGTCCAGTGTGCCCGCCCATCGCTGCACCGCGCGTTCCCGCTGGGCGCGCGCCACGCTCAAGGTTTCTGCCGCTGCCCGCTGCGCCTCCAGCAGCCGCTTCGTCGTCGCCTGCGCTGCCCGCGCGTCCGCTTGCAGGCGGGCGAGTTCCGTCAGTTGGGTGCGTGCCTCGTCGATGTGCCGAACCTGGGAGGCCTGCAGATACTGCAGGTAGGCAAGGGCCCGGCCGCTGCGCGCGGGATCCGGATCGGCGAGCAGCACCTTGATCCAAGGATCGGCGCCCAAGGCCTGGCGTGCGCGCAACTGGGCGGCAAGCTGCTCCTGATCGCCGCGCAAGCGTCGCTGTTGACGGAGAATGCCGGCGCTCAGGGTGTCGAGTTGCCGATGAGCGGCCTGCAACTCCGCCTCGAGGCGCTCGGTGGTGCGGGCCGCGTCCGCGAGGGCCTGCTCCGTGCGGCGCAATGCCGCGACGGCGCGGCCATGGGCCGACCGATCCTTCTCGATCTGGCGTTCCAGCACCGCCATGCGTTGCTCGACACGTTGCAGGCTGGTCGGCGCGCCGCTTGCCGGCGCACTGGCGATGCCACACAGGCAGGCCCATCCGATGAGCCAATGCCATCGGCGGGTACCGGGGCGGGGCATGCCAAAGTTATAATGGACCCGCAGGCGCCCATGACCCATCATTGGCCTTCCAATCGTTGTCATCCCGGATCATTGCATGTCCATCCAGACGTTCATCGTGTCGCATCCGTTTTTGTTCGGCGCGCTCGCCGTGGTGCTGGCGCTCGTCGTCCTGACGGAGATTCAGCGGATGCGCCGCCTCGGTGGCGGGATCGATCCGGCCACCGCGGTGCAACTGATCAATCGGGAGGCGGCGTGGGTTCTGGACGTGCGTGACGCGGCTGCGTTCAAGCAGGGCCATATCGTGGACGCGAAGAATATACCGCAAGCGCGGCTCGATGATGCGCTGGCCGGACTCGACGGCCAGAAGGAGCGCCCCGTGATCGTCTGCTGCGAAGCGGGTGTCAGCGCGGCGGCCGTGGTGGAGCGCCTGCTGAAGGCGGGATTCGACCGCGCCGTGCTGCTCCGGGGTGGCCTGCGTGCGTGGCGCGAGGCCGATCTGCCGCTGGAAAAGCGCTGAGCGGTGAATGCAAATCGAGTTGTTCACGCTTTCATGGTGCGGATACTGCTCGCGGGCGCGCGCCCTGCTGGATCGCCACGGCGTGGTCTACCGGGAAGTCTGCCTCGATCGGGACCCCGGAGGTCGCATCGACATCCGGTCGCGGAGCGGCCGGGCGACGTTGCCGCAGCTTTTCGTGGACGGCCGGCATGTCGGGGATTGCGACGAGTTGCATGCCCTCGAACGACAGGGCCGGCTGCGGTCGATCCTGGGCTTGCCTGACCGCTGACGCCACCACCCCCATCCGTCTCGAACTCCAAGGAATCGATCATGCAAACGATGCAAGACAGCGCGACCGCGCGCCAGCTCCAGCTGCTGAAGATCTACCTGAGGGATGCGTCCTTCGAACTGCCCATGGGCGCCGCCTTGTTCGGGTTGAATGTCCAGCCGGTCATGAAGGTGGACATGGATCACAGTGCCACCCAGCTCAGTGCCGAGCAATACGAAGCCGTTCTGCGCGTTTCGGTTACCGCCCAGATCGAAGGCAAGACGGCCTTTATGGTCGAAGTGCATCAGGCGGGATTGTTCCTCGTGAAAGGACTCAACACGATGGAACTGGACGCCGTGGTCAACGCTTTCTTCCCCAATTCGCTGTTCCCCTATGCGCGCGAGGCGGTTTCCGATCTGGTCGGCAAGGGCGGCTTGCCACAACTGCTGCTGGCGCCCGTGAACTTCGACATGCTCTACGCCCAGCGGTTGCAGCAGCGGCAGGCTGCTTCGCCCAAGCCGGCGGGCTGATCCGGCGGTGGTGACCGGGCGATGACCGGCGCGTGCACGCGGGATCGCGTCGTCGTCCTGGGCGCCGGCTCGTGGGGGACGGCTCTGGCGATACACCTCGCTCGACTGGGCCATCCGGTCGCCCTGTGGGCGCATCGTTCCGGACACGCCGCGACGCTGGCTGCGGAACGGTGCAATCGACGCTACCTGCCTGGCGTCGTCTTTCCCGATGGACTGACCGTCGAGGCCGATCTCGCGCGGGCGGTTTCGGAGCGGGATGTCCTGCTGATTGCCGTGCCGAGTCATGCTCTCCGTGAACTGCTCGGCCATCTCAAGCCCTTGATCCAAGAAGACGTCCGTATCGTCTGGGCCACGAAGGGTCTGGAACAGGTCAGTGGATGGTTGCCCCATCAGGTCGTCGAGGACGTGCTCGGCGCGCGGTCGGTTGCGGCGATTTCCGGTCCGACCTTTGCGCGGGAGGTGGCTGACGGACTCCCGGCCGCCGTGGTGGTGGCCTCGGTCGATGCGCCGTTGGCGATCGAGGTGGCCGAACTGTTCCATGATGGGCGCTTCCGGGCTTACACCAGCTCCGACCTCATCGGCGTCGAGGTGGGGGGGGCGGTCAAGAACGTGCTCGCCATCGCCACCGGTGCCGCCGACGGGCTGCGCTTCGGCGCCAACAGCCGGGCGGCATTGATCACCCGCGGGCTCGCCGAGATCACCCGCCTGGGCTTGGCCCTGGGTGGGCAGGCGTCCACCTTCATGGGGCTCGCCGGGCTCGGCGATCTGGTCC
>JAJXTQ010000168.1 GCA_021783685.1 Pseudomonadota bacterium
CCGGGCACTGACTTCCATCACGGTCTCGAGCGGCGCAAGGCCGTTGGCGCGCAGGGTATTGCCGGTGTCGACGAGATCGACGATCCAGTCGGCCAGCCCGACCAGCGGCGCCAGCTCCATGGAGCCGTAGAGCTTGATGACGTCGACCTGCTGCCCGCGCGCCGCGAAGAAGGCGCGGGTGGATGCGACGTACTTGGTCGCGACCCGCGGTTGCGCTCGCGAGGGCTCCAGCCCTTCCCGGCCGGCCAGCATGAGGCGACACCGCCCGATACCCAGATCCAGCGGCTCGTAGAGGATGGCCTGTTCCTGCTCCGCGAGCACATCCTTGCCGGTCACGCCGACGTCGGCGCCGCCGTGCAGCACGTAGGCGGGCACATCGGTCGGCCGCACGATGAGCAGGCGTACGCCGGGACTCGAGGTGCCCAGGATCAGGCGGCGGCTGACGGCCGGATCCTCGTCCGGGACGATGCCGGCGGCGGCCAGCAGCGGCAGGGTTTCCGTGAGGATGCGCCCCTTGGAGAGCGCCACGGTCAGCGTCGGTTCGGCCACGAACGGCCGCCGGGTGCTCGCGGCCTCGATCACGCGGGGATCCTGCGGATGCACGCGCCGAGCTGACCCAGCTTCTCCTCGATGCACTCATAGCCGCGATCGATGTGATAGATGCGGTCGACCTCGGTTTCCCCTTCGGCGACCAGCGCCCCGAGCACCAGCCCGGCGGAGGCGCGCAGGTCGGTTGCCATCACCGGCGCCCCGGTCAATCGCTCGACGCCACGCACGACCGCCACACTGCCCTGTACGCGGATGTCCGCGCCCATGCGCTCGAGCTCCTGCACATGCATGTAGCGGTTCTCGAACACCGTCTCGATCATGGTGGACGCGCCTTCGGCAACGGCGTTCAGCGCCATGAACTGGGCCTGCATGTCGGTCGGGAAGGCGGGATAGGGCGCAGTGCGGATATCCACCGCCCGTGGACGCCGACCCCGCATGTCCAGGGTGATCGAATGCTCGCCTTGCTCGAGTTCGGCGCCCGCCTCTTCCAGCTTGGCGAGCACCGCGTCCAGCGTGCCGTGACGCACGTTCTTCAATGTGACGCGTCCGCCGGTGATCGCGCCAGCGACCAGATAGGTGCCCGTTTCGATGCGATCGGGCATGACCTCGTACTCGGCGCCATGCAGCCGTCGCACGCCCTCGATGACGAGCGTGTCGGTCCCTGCACCCTGCACGCGCGCGCCCATGGCATTGAGAAAACAGGCCAGGTCCACCACCTCCGGCTCACGGGCGGCGTTTTCGATCACCGTCGTGCCGTCCGCCAGGGTCGCCGCCATCATGAGGTTTTCGGTCCCGGTGACCGTCACCGTGTCCAGCACGATGCGCGCGCCCCGGAGCCTGCCGGCGCTCGCGCGGATATAGCCGTTCTCAACCCGGATGTCGGCGCCCATGGCTGCCAGACCATCGATGTGGAGGTTGACGGGGCGCGAACCGATGGCGCACCCACCGGGCAGGGAGACCTCGGCCCGCCCGAAGCGGGCCAGCAAGGGCCCCAGCACCAGGATGGAGGCGCGCATCGTCTTGACGAGTTCATAGGGCGCGTGGACGTTGTCCACCCCGCGGGCATCGACCTCGACACCCATGCCGTCGGCCAGGGTCACCCGGACCCCCATCCCCGACAGCAGCGCGATGCTGGTCGTCACATCGTGCAGGTGCGGGACATTGCGCACGAGGCAGTCTGCGTCCGCCAGCAGGCAGGCAGCCAGGATCGGCAGGGTGGCGTTCTTGGCGCCGGAGATGCGGGTTTCCCCTTCCAGAGGCTTGGCACCGACGATCACGAGCTTATCCATGCCGGCCACTCAGTGCAGCGGGCCGCGTGTCGCCCACTCCGCGGGGGTCAGGGTGTCCAGCGCCAAGGCATGGATCGCCCCGCCGATCAGGCCTTGCAGCGCGGCATACACCCGCTGATGGCGCTGCACCGCGCGCATGCCCTCGAAGGCAGGCGACACGACCAGGGCCGAAAAGTGGACGCCGTCGTCACCTTCCACCCGGACCGGATCGGCCTCCGGCATGCGTTCGGAGATCAATGCGGCAATCTGCTCGGCGGTCATGGTCATTCCCCACGTCGACCCGGCCATGGGTGCGGCCGACTTTAGCAGCGCATGATAGCGAAAAACCGCCCCGGAAGGGCACGCAAGCCGGTCGACGCCCGCGCAGCATTGCCCTGTCGGCGCTCGAGTCCTACAATAACCCGTTTACGAGATGGGCCTTCGCCCTGATTACCGAGGTCACGCCCCCCATGCGCCCCGAAATCCATCCTTCCTACAAGCCGGTCACCATCACCTGCAGTTGTGGGAATCGCTTCGAAACCCGCTCCACCCTCGGATCGGACCTGCAGGTCGAAGTGTGCTCCAACTGCCATCCGTTCTATACCGGCAAGCAGAAAATCGTCGATACCGGCGGTCGCGTGGACAAGTTCCGCCGACGCTACGGCGCGAAATAAGCACATCGACGCCGCGTCGCACGCGACGCGGACGGACCGGACGGGTATCGCAGATGCCCGCGGCCGGACTTTCGTAACGACTCCATCGGCACCCGCTTCATGATGACGGAAGACGAGTTGACACATGCGGCCCTGGACTACCATGCGAAGCCCAAGCCGGGCAAGCTGGCCATTGCCGTCACCAAGCCGTTCACGACCTACGGTGAGTTGGCCCTGGCTTACAGCCCAGGGGTGGCCGCGCCGGTGCGTGCGATTGCCGCCAATCCCGACGATGCCTTTCGGTATACCTCGAAGGGCAATCTCGTTGCCGTGATCACCGACGGGACCGCCGTACTGGGACTGGGCAACACCGGGGCACTCGCCGGCAAGCCGGTCATGGAAGGCAAGGCGGTGCTGTTCAAGAAGTTCGCCGACGTCGACGTGTTCGACATCGAGGTCGATGCCGAAAGCCCGCAGGCCTTCATCGACACGGTCGTGCGCATCGCGCCGACCTTCGGCGGCATCAACCTCGAGGACATCGCGGCGCCGCACTGCTTCGAGATCGAGCAGGCGCTGGTCGAGCGGCTGGACATCCCCGTGTTCCACGACGATCAGCACGGCACGGCGATCATCGTCGCGGCGGGTCTGCTCAACGCGCTGGAACTGCAGGGCAAGCGCCTGGATGCGGCGCGCATCGTCTGTCTGGGCGCCGGCGCGGCCGGCATTGCGTCCATGAACCTGTTGCTGGCCCTGGGCGCCGGCCGCGACAACATGATGCTGGTCGACCGGCGCGGTGTGATCCATCGCCAACGCGAAGGCCTGGACCCCACCAAGGCCGCCTTTGCGCTCGATACCGATCGACGCACCCTGGCCGACGCCCTGATCGATGCCGACGTGTTCATCGGCGTATCGGGTCCCAATCTGGTGACGGCGGAGATGCTCAAGACCATGGCATCGCACCCGGTCGTCTTCGCCCTGTCGAATCCCGATCCGGAAATCCGCCCCGAACTGGCGCTGCGGACGCGCGACGACCTCATCATGGCGACCGGCCGCAGCGACTACCCCAATCAGGTCAACAACGTGCTGGGCTTCCCCTATCTGTTCCGGGGCGCCCTCGACGTGCGAGCCAAGCGCATCAACCGGGAAATGCATATCGCGGCCGTACAGGCCCTGCGGGCCTTGGCGCACGAGCCGGTGCCCAGCGAAGTATTGCTCGCCTACGGCAAAAGCGAGCTCGCCTTCGGGCCCGGCTACATCATCCCGACGCCGCTCGATCCGCGCCTCATCGACTATGTGCCGCCCGCCGTCGCCAAGGCGGCCGTCGACTCCGGTGTGGCGCGCTCCGGCTATCCGTCCCATTATCCCCAACCGCCGGTGGACCTCCATCCAGCCGCCTGAATCCCCTCCAGGAGTCCTGTCGATGAGCGAGCAGAAGCTGACCCTGACCGATCCCGCCACCGGCAAGCAAAGCGAATTGCCGATCCGCAAAGGCACTCACGGTCCCGCCGTCGCGGACATCGGCAGCCTCTACCGTGATCACGGCATGTTCACCTACGATCCCGGCTTCGTCTCCACCGCGAGCTGTCGCAGCGACATCACCTACATCGACGGCAATCAGGGCGTTCTGCTCTACCGCGGTTATCCCATCGAGCAACTGGCCGAGAAAAGCAGCTTCATCGAGGTGGCCTATCTCCTGCTGTACGGCGAACTGCCGACGCAAGCGCAACTGGACACCTTCAGCCACTCGATCCGCTATCACACGATGATCCACGAGTCGCTGCGGGACTTCTTCCGCGGCTTCCATCACGACGCGCACCCCATGGCCATGCTGACCGGCGTGGTCGGCTCCCTCTCGGCCTTCTACAACGCCGCGCAGGACATGCGCAACCCGGCGGACCAGGAGATCTTCGCGCACCGCATGATCGCCAAGATCCCGACGATCGCGGCCTGCGCCTACAAGCACTCGATCGGCCAGCCCTTCGTCTATCCGCGCAACGATCTGGACTATTGCAGCAACCTGCTGCACATGCTGTTCGCCGTCCCGGCCGAAACCTATGAGATCGACCCCATCGCCGCCCAGGCGCTGGACATGCTGTTCATCCTGCATGCCGACCACGAGCAGAACGCCAGCACATCCACCGTCCGCCTGGCCGGCAGCTCGGGCACCAATCCCTACGCCGCGATTTCCGCCGGCGTGGCCTGCCTGTGGGGTCCGGCCCATGGCGGCGCCAACGAAGCCGTTCTGAACATGCTCGAGCAGATCGGCAACGTGAAGCAGATCCCGCAGTTCATCGCGAAGGCCAAGGACAAGAACGACCCCTTCCGGCTCATGGGTTTCGGTCATCGCGTCTACAAGAACTACGATCCGCGCGCCACCGTGATCCGCGGCATGTGCCACAAGATCCTGGAGCGCTTGGGCAAGGAAAACGACCCA
>JAJXTQ010000169.1 GCA_021783685.1 Pseudomonadota bacterium
CGTCGGCCAGCCAGGCTTGCGGATCGACGTCGTTCATCTTGGCGGTGACGATGAGGCTATACATCGCCGCCGCCCGTTGCCCGCCGCGGTCGGAACCGCAGAACAGCCAAGACTTTCTGCCGAGAGCGATCCCCCTCAGCGCGCGTTCGGCGGCGTTGTTGGAGAGGCAGACCCGCCCGTCGTCGAGGAACCGGGTGAACGAGGGCCAGCGCTTGAGCATGTAGTTCATCGCCTTGAACAGATCATGGCTCCGCGAGAGCTTGGCGCAGGCGTCTCGCATGGAGACCTCAAGGGCCTCCACCAGAGGAGCGCTGTGTTGGCGGCGGTGCGCCCTTCGCTCCTCGGCGCCTAAGCCGGCGATGGTCCGTTCGATCTCGAACAGAGCATCGATTTGACGCACCATCTCCATGGCGATCGGAGAGATGAGGATGTCCTTCTTGCCGGCCGCTTTGCGCCGGGCGTTCTCCTCGAGATCGGCCATGGCAAAGAACGGCCGGCGCGCGTGTGCCTTATCCGGAGCTCCGGATAACGTCCATTATCTGGAGCGCGATTTTATCTGGAGTCGGCAACGCCGGCGGCAGCGTCCGCCGATGACAGCGTGGCGTCGGACTCGGCATAAAGCAGGGCGAATCAGAGCGACTGGAGAAAGGCGAGAAGATCGGCTTTGGGCTTCCATGGTTTGGCGTTTGCCGGCTCGATCCCCGCGTGACGCCAGAACGTTTCCATGGCGTCGCGCTTCATCTGCAGGTTGGTGGTGATGTACCGGCCGGTTGTGCCGACACTTGCATGGCCGAGATAATCACGGATCACGGTGACGTCGGTTCCGGATTGTAGGAGGGCCACCGCGCAACTATGGCGGAGAACATGCGGCGTGATGTGCTTGTGGGCAAGCGTCGGCCGCTCTTTGGCGGCAGTCGAGACGTATTTCCGCAAGATGTAGGCGATGCCGTCGCGTGTCAGCGGTTGGCCATTGTGGTTGACGAAGACGTACTGCTGGTCCGTACCTGTCGTCATGCCGCGCAGCCGATGCAAGGCGCCAGCGGTCTCCCGCCACAACGGCAACAAGCGCTCTTTTCTGCCCTTGCCGTGAAGCCGCACCTGCCTTGGCGGGGTGAGCTGCAGATCGGCCCATTGCATGGCCGTAGCCTCGGCGACCCGGGCGCCGCAGTTGTAAAGGAACAGAAGCAGGGTGTAATCGCGCCACCCATCGTTGGTTTGCCGATCCGGCTTGGCGATGATGGCGCGCACGTCGTCAGCTTCCAGATAGGTCGATGGTCGTTGCCGAGCCTTTTTTGACGGAATGGCCAGGATGCGGGAATACTGCATGGAGCGTGCAAGGTCATTGCGCAGGAGATGCTTGAAGAAACCGCGGATGGCGGCGCGGCGGCAATTGCGCGTCGCCGCCGAGTTCGAGCGGCTGGCCTCGATGTGATCGAGGAAGGCGGCGATGGCGTCGGCATCGAGGTCATCGAGGCCAAGTGACGAGAGATCCCGACCATGGCTTTGTGCGGTGAACTCGAACAGGAGCTTCAGCGCATCGCGGTAGGCACGAATGGTGTGGACGCTGGCCCCTCTCTGGCGCGGCAGATACTCGATGAAAAAAGATTCGACGAGCGCGAAGAGTTCGCCGCTGGTTGTCCGCGTCATCGCGGCGGTCGCGCATTATGCAGGTGCTGTTCGAACTGTTCACTGGCCAGTTCCAGCAGCTGCGGCGTCGCCTTCAAATACATCTCTGTCCCGATGATGTTCTGGTGACCGAGATAAGCCGACAGCAACGGCAGCTTGGCGTGAATATCGACGCCTTCCTCCGCCCAGACCGTGAGCCGATGGACGGCAAAGGCATGGCGGAACTCGTACGGGCGTGCGCCAACACGCCCGACAGGCGGCTTGAGGCCGAGGCGTCGCAGCATTCGGCGGATCGCCTCCGACGCCGACCAGATGTTCAAGGGAGAGGCATCCAGCCGAAGGAAGAATGCCTCCGGATCGGAACGTCGGCGCGTGTCCAGCAGCTTCTGCCGTTCGGCAGCATAGTGACGCAACTCGGCGACCAAGTCCGGCCGAATGGGAACGAGGCGCGAGCGCCCTTTGCTGTGTTGGATCGTGAGAATGCCGCGGTCGAGATCGACATCGGTCATGCGCAGCCGTACCGCCTCGCCCAGTCTGAGCCCAGTGCAGTAAAGCAGCAGAATGAGCGTGCGCAGCATGGCCGCCCAGATGAAGCGCCCATGGTGGGAACTGGCCAGGACCAGGATCTGCCGCACATCGTCGTGGCTGAAGATGTAGGGCAGGAAGGACGACTCCTTGACCGGCGCCAGCGCATGTTCAGGGACGTAGCTGGTGGGATCGTGCCGGCGACGGAACAGGCAAAGCTGCCGGACGACACCAAACTCGTTGGCCAAGGTGACGGCTTTGCGTCCGGCAACGCGAGCGCACCATCGCGAAATCGCATCCTGAAGTTCGACTTCGCCGTCATCGCCCCATCGCTTTGCGACGAAACGGATGAAGCTGTTGAGAACGAACTCTCCCCGCCGATAGGCGATCCCCATCGCCCGCTTGAAGCGCAGGAACTCCTGGGCGTCCTCGGCCAAATGCTTGGCCGTCGCCATCGTCATTTTGGCACCGGCAACGAGACGTCGCGCAGCGTCTCGGTGGCAATCCTGACATAGGCGGAAATCGACTCCGCATCCCGGTGGCCAAGCAGATCGGAAAGCACGCGAGGCCGGATCCCGAGATCGACCTGGCGTGCCGCGTTCGAAAAGCGCAGTACGTGGCTGCCGAGAAAGGGGGCCTTCAAGCCGGCAGCCTTGGCATGCTTGATGAGGATATGGCGAACCCCCGACGAGCAGGTCAGTGGCTCGAACGGCGTCTTCATCTTGATGAAGATGTGCCGGGTCGGAGTGTTCCGCGGCCGACCATTGTGAAGATACATCGCCACCGCCTCGGCCACCGCCGGCAACAGAGGAAGCGTGAAGGCCACGCCGGTCTTGGGCCGCACCCCCCGGATGACGCCAGCGTTCCAATCGATGTCGTCGAACTGCAGTCGGATCGCCTCGCCGGCACCGAGCCCATAGGTGCTCATCAACAGAAGAAGAGCGTAATCGCGAAGACCGCGGGCGGTCGACCGGTCGACCGCCCGCAAAAGGCGCTGCACGTCTTCCCATGGCAGCGATCGGCGCGGGCGTTCAAACTGCGGTTGCACTGGGGAAATGACCGAATCGGCCAACGCGACGGAAATCCGCCCGGTCGCCAGCAAAAACCGGCTGAAGGAACGAACACTCCCAGCAATATCGGCCACGGTTGCCCGCGCAAAGTGTTGGGCGCTCCCTACCAGGAAGTCGTCGATGTCGGTGAGCGTCATCGTTGACCAGCTCTTGCCACGACCGGTGAGATGGTCGAGCAGCCGGCCGACATGGGCCAGCCGCTTCTGCACCGTTACCGGCGGGCTGCCTCGGTGGCGGGCAAGATGGTCGGCATACTCCTGCAGCAAAGCCGAAGCGGGACGAACTGGCGGCGGGGGAGCGCACCACTTCGGCGGCTGGAGCCCCATGACATGGTAAACGCGGTTGAGGGCATGCAGTGCCGTCCGCGCCGGCACCATCTGCTTGGGGTTGATCCGCCGGTGCTCCCCATACCACTCGGCAAAGCGACGTGCGCCCTCCCGCGTCAGCTCTGTCCGCTCCTCCAAACCGAGGCGACCGACGTAGAAGCGAAACCACTTAATCCATCGGATGTAAATGCGGGCGCTGGCGTTCTGGACGCAACGGTCCGCCCGCCACACGCTGAGCATGTCGTCCATGGTGGGTATTGCTGTCGCTGGCATCGGCGGAGGCGGTTGGCGTCGCATGAGGGCCTCGCTGACTTGACTGCCCAACCGTACCCGGCTGAGGGGGCCTGGTCAGGCCCCACTTCGTGTTGGTCACGAACATCGGTGATCCGATGGTGCCGCCCGAAACCGAGCGGTGCGGGAACGCGGGCCAACACCGTCATCGGAAGCAGTCGGCGCAGTCCTCGAAGAAAGCCAGTTTGGCCAATGCCGGCCGGCAGTTCTGCCACGAGGTCGGCGACGGTGGCCACTCCGGTTCGAACAGCACGCACGCGACGACGGAGCCAGCGGATCGCCCCAGGCAGTGTCACCTCCGGCCCGCGAACCACATCGGCGACAGCTTCCATGCTGCTGCCCGATTGCTGCACCATGGCAACGCAAGCCTCGATCGTGTCGAGCAGGCCCGGCAGCCGAACAGCAAGAAAATCTGGCAACAGGCTGAATGTCCGATGCCCCTCTGGGCAGTACCACCGGGCAACGCGAAGGCCCGGCGGTGTCTTACGCGGATAACTGCCGTGCCGGGAAAATGAGCAACCGCCTTGCGGGTGTAACGGGCATGTTGGCAATGTCGCGATACGCCATTCCTCGTTCGCGATGTAGGACTCGGCGTTTGACATCGTGTGCAGCGGCATCTGCATCGATCATCCCACCTCCTCCGCGCGCCCATACTTCGCGGCGGCCGATATTATGCCGAGTCCGACGCCACGCTGTCATCGGCGGACGCTGCCGCCGGCGTTGCCGACTCCAGATAAAATCGCGCTCCAGATAATGTGCCTTATCCGGAGCTCCGGATAAGGCTCATGCGAGGCGAAACTATTACGATGTCCACAAGGCGACCGATTCCCCGATCGCCGCCGAAGCCTTGCGACGATATGCCCAACTCTATGCCATCGAAGGCGAAATCCGCGGCCTTGCCGCCGACGACAGGCTGCGCATCCGACAGGAACGCTCCCGTCCCCTGATGGACGACTTCAGATCCTGGCTCGAGCAGCAGCTCGCCCTTATCTCCGGCGGAAGCAATCTGGCCAAGGCGATCCGCTATAGCCTGTCCCGCTGGACCAATCTCTGCCGGTTCCTCACC
>JAJXTQ010000170.1 GCA_021783685.1 Pseudomonadota bacterium
ATGTGCGCCGGTGATCATAAAGGCCAAGATCAACGCCAACTGAGGAGAGAGCCATGGCGGCGCGCAAGAGCATCTACGTCGAGGGCTTCAGCCACAAGAATCCGATCCCGGCTGCCTGCCTGATCGGCGGCACGCTCCATTCGGGCAGCATCCAGGGCTCGGACCCGGCGAGCGGCAAGTACGGAACGACGCTGGAGGAGCAGTGCGTGCTGATGTTCGCCCATGTGCGCCGCATCGTCGCGGCCGCGGGCGGAACGCCTGCGGACATCATCAGCATGACGGTGTGGATGGCCGATCGCACGCAGCGCGCGGCGCTCAACGTCCCCTGGCTGGAGATGTTTCCCGACCCGCATTCGCGCCCGGCGCGCCACACCATGAACGGCGACCTCGACGGCGGCAAGCTGATCGAGTGCAGCTTCGTCGCGATCATCGATCAGTAAGCATGAGGGGACCTGTCCCCTCGTTTGGCAACAGACTCCAAGGGGGAACCATGCCTGATTATTTTCCGTTCGATCCCAATCCGCGCAGGCCGCACACCGCGCCGCCGCCCAAGAGCTGCGACAGCCAGTTCCACGTCCTCGGGCCGAGCGACAAGTATCCGCCGCGGCCGGGCGCCGCCTATGTGATGCCCTCGGCCACCTGGGAGGCGGCACTGAAAATGCACAAGGCGCTCGGCATCGAGCGCGGCATCATCGTGCAGCCGACCACCTACGGCGCGGATCACTCCGTCACGCTCGACGGCCTGGCCGCGCTCGGACCGAACTACAAGGCCTGCGCCAATGCTGCGGTGCTGAAGGAACGCGACGACGCCTATCTCGCGCAGCTGCACGCAGCCGGCGTGCGCGGCGCGCGCTTCACGCGGCAGGGATTGGGGCTCGGCTTCTCCGCGGGCGAGTTCGCACGCTCGCTGCGGCGCGTAAAGGAACTCGGCTGGTATGTGAAAGTGCAGCCGGAACCCGAGGGGATTGCCGGCAATGCGGCCACGTTCGAGGCGCTGGACATCCCGGTCCTGATCGACCACATGGGACGCGCAGACCCGGCCGGCGGAGCCGCCGACCCGAACCGCTCGAAGCTCGTCGAACTGCTGGGCCGCGGCAATTTCTGGGTCATGCTGTCGCTGTCGGAAAAACTCTCCAATACCGGCCAGCCCTGGAACGACGTGATTCCGCTCGCCCAGGCGCTGATCGAAGCCGCGCCCGAACGCGTGGTGTGGGGAAGCGACTGGCCGCACCCGATATCGAAGAAGCAGCCGCCCAACGAAGCCGATCTGCTCGAGCTGCTTTACCGCTTTGCGCCCGATGCGGCGACTCTGAAGAAAATTCTCGTGGACAATCCGGCCAAACTTTTTGGGTTCGACCAATGAAACTCCTTTCCTTTGAAATCGCGGGCAAGCAGCGTTTCGGCGCAGTCGTGGACGAGGGCGTGATCGACCTGACGGGCAGGCTCGGTGCGGAGATTGTCACGCTGCGCGCCCTGCTCGAAGCGAATCTCGTCGGCCGTGCGGCGGAGCTTGCGGCGGGCAGCCAGCCGGATTTTGCGCTGGCCGCGATGAAGTTCCTCACGCCGATCCCGTTTCCGGAGAAGATCCTCTGCGTCGGTGTCAACTACGGCAACCGCAACGCCGAGTACAAGGACGGCTCGGACCTTCCCAAGTGGCCCAGCCTGTTTCCGCGTTTCCCCGGGTCGTTCGTGGGCCACGGCCGCAAGCTCCTGCGCCCGCCCGAATCGCCGCAACTCGACTACGAAGGCGAGATCGCGATCATCATCGGCAAGACCGGGCGGCGCATCGCCGAAAAGCACGCCGAGAACTACATCGCCGGGCTCACCTGCCTCAACGAGGGCACCATCCGCGACTGGACCCGGCACGGCAAATTCAACGTGACCCAGGGGAAGAACTTCGACGCGAGCGGCGCCATCGGTCCGTGGATGGTCACCGCCGACGAATTCAAGGGCTACGACGAGCTGCGCGTGCGCACGCGCGTGAACGGCGAACTGCGCCAAGACGACACCACGGCGAACCTGATGTTCCCGTTCCGCTACCTGCTGAGCTACATCTCGATCTGGACCACCCTGCGGCCCGGCGACGTGATTTCCACCGGCACGCCGGTCGGTGCGGGCGTGCGCTTCGATCCGCCGCGCTTCCTCGAGCCGGGCGACACGGTCGAGGTCGAAGTGTCCGGCATAGGCACGCTTTCCAACACCGTTGCCGACGAGAAATAGGGCGTCCCGTGCTGAGCGAATCCGAGCGCAAGCAGGCCGCGCAATCCATGCTTCAGGCCGAGCGCGAGGCGCAGCCGGTGGTGCAACTCACCACGACCTACCCGAATATCACCATCGAGGATGCCTACGCGGTGCAAAGCGAGGTCATCGCCACGAAGCTCGCCGCGGGGCGCCGCGTCGTCGGCCACAAGATCGGCCTGACCTCCAAGGCGATGCAGGCGGCCTCCGGCGTGAACGAGCCGGACTACGGCGTGCTGCTCGACGATATGTTCCATTCCGATGGCGCGACGCTGCAGGCCCGGCGCTACATCGTGCCGCGCATCGAGGTCGAGCTCGCGTTCGTGCTCGGCCGCCGGCTGCAGGGCCCGGGCGTGACGCTGTTCGACGTGTTGCGCGCGACCGAGTACGTGACTCCTGCGCTGGAGCTGATCGACGGCCGCTCGCACTATCCGCGCAGGATCCAGGACAACATCGCCGACAACGCCGCCTCGGGCGGCGTCATCGTCGGCGGGCGCACGCGGCGACCGCTGGACGTGGATCTGCGCTGGGTCGCGGCGATCATGGCGAAGAACCGCGTGGTCGAGGAGTCGGGCGTGGCCGCCGCCGTGCTCGGACATCCCGCCATGGGCATCGTCTGGCTGGCGAACAAACTGGCGGCCTTCGGCGTCGCGCTCGAGGCGGGGCACTTCGTGCTCGCCGGCTCCTTCACCCGCCCGGTGGCGGTGAAGCAGGGGGACACGGTGCACGTCGATTACGGCGCGCTGGGCAGCATCGCGGTCCACTTCGCCTGAACGCGGCCCGCCCGAGGGCGCGTCGCGCCGGCAAACCGGGCATTCGGCGCCGTCTCGCTCTACCCGTCGAATTTCCTATGCCTTTCATGCTAGTCCATCCGGCCTATTCCGGTACCCCGCTGTCCGTGGCAGAGTGAAACTAGCGCCGATGCTCCGCGCGGCACGAAGCACAAGCCGCACCAATTGGCATGCCTCGGCATCTCCACTCCCCGGGAGGAATACGACATGGCCAGCAAAACCACGGAGAAGCGCACGGGTAATGCCAGTCTCGTTCGCAACGTCGTCCCAGACCGGCTCGACCTGCGCGACCGCCCCTATATGCCGCCGGTGGCGGTGATCCCGGGGCAGACGTTCGAACCAAAGACCGACATCCCGGTGCTCGACCAGGGCCAGACCAACGCCTGCACCGGATTCGCGCTTGCGAGCGTGGTCTATCAGCTGCAGCGCAGCGCGAAACGCGACCCGGACCAATGCCGCGTCTCGCCCTTCATGCTGTATTCGATGGCGCGCCGCTACGACGAATTTCCCGGCAACCCAGAGCTGGACACCGGATCGAGCGCGCGCGGGGCGATGAAAGGCTGGTTCAAGTACGGCGCCTGTGCGTACCAGCTCTGGCCGACCGAGAACATGCCCAAGGCGGCGAAACAGACCAAGGATGACTGGTGGCTGGACGCGGTGCGCAGGCCGCTCGGTGCCTATTACCGGCTCGATCCGCGCTCGGTCACCGACATGCACGTGGCGCTGAACGAGGTCGGCATCCTCTACGCAACCGCCGCCTGCCACGGCGGCTGGGACCGGGGGCTGGGCGTGAAGCCGAAAGGCTGGTGGCACATCCCGCCGCAGAAGGCGACGCCTGCCGATGGCGGCCACGCCTTTGCGATCGTCGGCTACAACCGCGACGGCTTCATCATCCAGAACTCCTGGGGCGTGAACTGGGGCACCGGCGGCCGCGCGGTGCTGCATTACGAGGACTGGCTCGACAACGCCATGGACTGCTGGGTGGCGCAATTGGGCGTGGTGACCGACCTGCACGAGGAGATCGCGCAGACGCCCGGTCTGCGTACCCGCCTGGGCAAGGTGCACCTCGCCGCCGATCCCACGCTGCGGGCGCGCGAGATCAATCCGTTCATCATCGACATGGAGAACAACGGGCGCTTGAGCAACACCGGCGACTTTCGCACCAACGATGCCGACATCGAGGTGCTGGTCACGCAGCAGCTCGGGATCGCGCGCAGCGCCTGGGGCCTGGGCAAGAACGATCCGGTGGACATTGCGATCTACGCGCACGGCGGCCTCACCTCGGAAAGCGACGCGGCGGCGACTGCGGCGAAATGGATCCCGGCGCTGTACGACAAGCAGATCTTTCCGATTTTCCTGATGTGGGAGACGGACCTCATGTCCACGCTGAAGGACCGGCTCGAGGATGCGCTGAAGGGCGAGCCGCGCATGGCGGGCGGCCTGCTCGACGTCGCCAGGAGCTGGTGGAACGAGCGGCTGGAGAAGCTGCTCGCGCACCCGGGGACGATGATCTGGGGCGAGATGAAGCAGAACGGCGAGGCGATTTCCGCAGCGGCCGAAAGCGGCGGCATCAAGCTCTACGACGCGTGCACGAAATCGCCATTCTTCGCCGACCCGGCGAAAGTGCGCCTGCACCTGATCGGCCATTCCGCCGGCTCCATCGTCCACAGCTACGTGGTCAAGCAGCTGTGCGGGCTGGGATGGAAGTTCGACAGCGTGAATTTCATGGCGCCCGCAGTGCGCGTCGATGTGTTCCGGGACTGCATCGCGCCGGCGCTGAAGAGCGGCAAGGTGCAGCGGCTGAACCAGTTCCATCTGAGCGACGACATCGAGCAAAAGGATCCCACCTGCAAGGCGATCCTCGGCTACAGC